>JBMDXV010000078.1:0-28154 GCA_048594525.1 Gammaproteobacteria bacterium
CCTGCTGAAATATTGATTGAGTTGACGCTGTCATCAATTGAGACGGGGTATAGCGTTGAATCTGAAATTTTAGTGAGGCTTGCGCATTCATTGGCCAAGGCAAGGGTTTAAGTTTTTTAGCAACATGAGGGAGTAAAAATGATCTATACCTATTATCGAAATGAAGAGGGAGCCGTTCAAGAGATGGCTCGCTATACCAAAGCGACCTTTGGAGAATCAAAAGTCACGGCGGTTGAAAACGAGGCTTCTCTTAAGGCGCACTGGAAAGATACGCGACTACCTGAAATTTTTAAGCGGTTCAAATCAGGTGATGCACTAATTGTGTTGGATGCGCCTAACCTTGCGTGTTCGATGACGCAGATATTAGAAATTTTAAAGATCACTGTGGCGCAAGGGGTGGCGATTCATTTTATTAGATATCAGACAGTGATGAAGAATGACACGCCTGAAATAGAGTCCAAGGCCTTATTAAACTTGATCAGTAGAATCCAAAATCACTATACCGTTAAACGAACCCATGAAGCGATTGGAAGGAGGAAGGCATCGGGCTTGCCATTGGGTAGGCCGAAGGGGCGCAAGAATAAGGCATTAAAGCTTGATCCTTTTAAAGCGGATATTGAAAAGTACATGACTATTGGGGTGAGTAAGGCATCGATTGCGAAATTAGTTGCGTGTCATCCGCAGACTTTGCATGACTGGTTGGGCCGAAGAGAGCAGCAGGATGTGAGGGTTTAAAGTATGAAACTGTCTTTCGTTCAGGGGGCTATTTTAGGGGGAGCGCTGATACAGAGTGCTTATGCTCTGCAAGAAGATCCCACACCTTATCCTCTTTACAGCGGGACAGCTTTAAGTTGCAGCGCCCTTGGGCCGGATGGAACAGACTGCTGCGCCTATCAGGGCTGGAATTCGATGGATGAATGTAATGCGCAAGAAAAGGAGCTTGCTGAAGCAAGAGCCGTTGGGGCGGCAGAATATATTGGAAACCTTTGTGTTGAAAAAGAGGGGGCATGTGTTTCTTCAAGTTCTGTCTACTGTGTGTTTAAAGAAGGGGATCAGTGGGATAAAGGAGCGTATCTCATACAAACTACCGTCCGAAAATATCTGAATATGGGTTTTGGTACTGCAAGCCAGCCCGATTGTAAGGGGTTAAGCAAGCATCAACTGACTGTTGGTCTGCTTATGTTTATAAGCAGTGGTATGACAAGAGATCAGGCGGAGCAGGCTTGGGCAGAGGAAAGCAATTCATAAGGATCAATAAAGGGGGAGATATGTCACAGCACTTTTTTAATACAGAGTATCAAGGTCGGCCCGTAGAAGTCGTGATGGGCTGGGATAGGCCCTTGCAGGAATACTTTTTATGGATCAGGTGGCTGGACCGTAAAGAGTACGATGGGGAGAGGTTTTTATGGCACAACCTAGATCACGATGTGAAGGAGCGTCATCTGTTTTATACCTTTGTGCGGGTGCTGGAGTCATTTGGGATTGAAGTGCCAAAGGAGATGCTTGATGGAGTACTCAGAGATGGACAAGAAAATGCGGGCAGTAAAAAGGTTATTTATTAGGCTTTATTATTAATGGTGGAACCAAAAGAGGAGCATGTTAATGACAACGACGAGGCAAAAGCCAAAGACAATCTTAGTGAGCATATCAAGCTTGCCATCTGAGCGGGCAATGTCTTCTTTGAACTCAGCCCGCAGCAGCGCATTGTCAGCGCGAACAGAAGCAATCTCCTCTTTAAGCTTAACTTCAACGAGCAGCAGATCTTCTTTTGTAGCAAGACGTTCAATACTGCTGTTGGTGGCATCCTTAATCATTTCAACCAGAGTTTCAGCCTGGTCGTCTTTAATTCCAGAGCGCTTGAGGGCATTGAATGACTTTAAGGTATCAAACTGGTGTAGGGCTTGCATGGCTCAACTCAAAAAAGTGACTTATATGAATTATAACAAAATTCTGATCAAAACACTAAACATAAAAGTCGAGTTTAGAGGAGAATCAGTATGCGTCTGTTAAAGCCCCTAGCCGCCTTACTGCTCAGCTTGGACATCGTCTCTCTCCATGCCGCAGGCTCGACCTGCCAGGGCAACTTTGTTGATCCCATTAGTGACATCTGCTGGGACTGCATGTTTCCGGTGTCGATCGGGGGACTAACCGTTATCCCAGGGGCAGATCACAGCGATAGCACGCCGAGTTCACCGATTTGTGTGTGTAAGACAGATACCTTGCCGCGCGTTGGGATTACTTTTAGCTATTGGGAACCTTTTGCGCTTGAAGATGTGACGACCACGCCGATGTGCATGGTGAACTTAGGCGGGATTTCCCTGCCGATTCCGGGCTTATCGAATGATATGGGAGGCGAAGGGAATGCGCTCAATAATTCCTCAGAAGACCCGAACCCTTTCTTCTGGGTACACTGGTACAAATATCCGCTCTTGTACTGGCTTAACATTATTACGGATGTGGGCTGTATGGATACCGGGAACTTTGACATTGCGTATTTAACCGAACTTGATCCCACCTGGAACAATGATTTACTGGGCTTTGTTTTGAATCCTGAAGCCATTTTATTTGGCAATCCCATTGCCCAGGCTTCCTGTGTTGCGGATGCAGCGGCAGCGATGGTGAAGCATCCCATTGATGCGATGTTTTGGTGCATGGGGGCGCAGGGCAGTGCGTATCCCTTAACAGGCAATATTGCGGGAACCAGTTCCACAGTGAGCGGAACAGTCCTGGAAGGGGAGCGCATGAATTATAAGCTCCACCGGGAGGGCTTGCTCTGGGACACCTATGCAAACAATCTGTGTCAGCCCTTGCCTACGCCTATTTTGCCGAAGTCTCGTTACAGTTATCAGATGGTGAATACGACGCCGGATGCGAGTAGCTGTTATCCCTATGGGGACTCCAGCATCTTTTGGGAGTCGGGTCACGATAATCCAGCGGAACATGGGAACTTTGGATATTTGGTCTGGCGTGAAAGAGATTGTTGTTTTATGTAGTTTTTTGCAGGAGAAGAGCGTGAATATACATCAGAAATTAGGTCTGGAAGGCTTAGAAAAGAAAAGACACCTAGAAGCCTTTCCTTCTCATATAGTGCGAGCTATGAGGATGCATAAAAACACTATTAGCCCACCAGAGAGTGAAGCATACGTCTCCTCGCGGCTGAAAGCAAGACAGTCAACGCATGGGCTTTTATGGAGCAGGTCTATCTTAGCTCATATATTAGGGACTGGTCTGGCAGGCTCAGAAAAAAAAGAAATAGGCCGGATCTTTTTTTTCCACATAGTGCAAACCACAATAAGGATAAAAGAAAACACTATTAGCCCACCAGAGGGTAAACCATACGCCCTCTCGCGATTGAAAGCAAATCGGTCAGGGTGGGGATGCGGCAAGGTTCTTTTAGGCTGTGCATTAGGCTTGGCTAGCCTCGGAATAGCCAAAGGAGCAACCCCTATTCCCGACAGCACGCTCCAAGCCATGGTTCAGGGCGCCCAGGACAATGAAGCACACTTTAAAGCGAGCCAAGGCTACCAAGATATCGTGCAAGCTTCCAAAGTGCAAGCGTCGACATTAAAACCTTATGTTTCTTTAGGAAAGACCCCGCCTCCTGCTTCCTATCAGTCTGTGGTGAACACACTGGGTTTAAATACACAGGCTAATAATGGGGCGAGCAATGGCCCCACTAATCCCAAAGTCGCAACAGGTGCAATTGAATTTGTCTCTTTATCGATGCCGGTTGCCTCTTTACGGCAGATTTTAACGGATGCAGCGCGGTATAACATTCCGGTCGTGATTCGGGGCCTACTCCAGAACAATTGGAAACTTACGACCTCTGTAATCACCTCCATTCTACAACCTTCGGGAATGCCACCTATCCAAGGCAGCTTTGAAATTGACCCCGTGTGGTTCCGAACCTTTGGGATTAGTGAAGCACCTGCCTTGGTAGTGGTTGACCCCAACAATGCCTGCACAACACCGACCTGTACCCCATCCTTTGATGTGGTGTATGGCAATATCTCCATTCAAAACGCGCTGGAACTCATACGGAATAAAGGCACCGTGGGGCAGAGCCTTGCGGCAGAATACCTGGGAGGCCAATCATGAAGGCCCTTTATCTTGCACTTCTTCCCTTCTTACTGCCTACTTTGAGCTTTGCTGATGTCGCATCAGACTGGTCAAGCGATGTGGCTTTCGCTCAGGGTGCAGAGGGCGCTGCGGCGGGGAATAGTAGCGCACAGATCAACCAGAGCGAAAGCATCCCGGGCTTTAGCAATAACCCCAGTGAAGAATCTTACTACAATAATCCGAATGGCATTCCCACAGCAGCCGATGTTGCGGCCACGACTGATCCCAATGCACAAAACATGGTAGGTCAATTTAATAGTGGAAATGATCTCCCGGTTAATAGCAATTCACCCATGGTACAGACAGGGAATACCATTCAACAAAATATCAGCGGAATTATCAGCGGCACCTATCCTGGCTGTACGCAGCAGCAGTCTTGTCCCGGAGGATACCAAGAACACACTTGCGAAACCTCTCGATCGCAGCAGTTGAACTGCACCAATACCTTGAATGTCACCGTGAATTATCAGCCCTACCCTTTTGATTGTAACCACCTGGTTGCGGATAACAGCAATGTCGCATATTACACGGAAGTACCCGGGCCAGATGGGAATGGCAACTGCGTTACCGGGTTTACTCAAGTCTATATTAATGTAGGCCCCTCTTCAAAGCCTTTTGGAGAAAGTGGCAGCATGCAGGCGACGCTGCCCCCGAACGTTTCGGGAACGCTCTTTATGACCTTGCGGGGATTAGATTACAACGGAGACTTTAAGCCGCAATATGATCACTTGAGCCTTGCTGTGAATGGAAATGGGCTTCCCAGTTCAAGCATTGTGAACCCTAAATTCGCGAATGCGGATGTGCTCTGGGGGACAACGACGAGTGGCTTTAAGACACCGAACACAGGAGCCTTGGTCAACGTCAGCTACAGCTATAATCTGAGTGCTACCGGAGATACCGCGCAGCATGGCTACTATTTTAATCCGATCAACGGCATCAAGCCTGCGACGATGTACATTATATATCCCTATACGGCCTTTAATATTCCGTCAGTCAGTACCGCCTGGGTGAATTCCTGTGGGACTATTCCTTCGATGTGCAACATGACAAGCCAAACCTGCACCGATAATTCAGGGACAAAGACCATTAATGGCGACCCGGTGACCGAGCCCTGCTGGCAGTACAGCCAGGTGTATCAATGTAATGGCCCGTCTATTCCCGCACAGGATAGCTGCGCGCCGTATCAAAATACTTGTAATCCTATCAGCAGCACCTGTGATCCTGACTCGGAAGTAGATGGCTATTGTTTAGTACAGAACGTGACTTATTCCTGTCCGAATGGCCCCTGTTCGTCAAACCTCGTGTGCGGGATGGATGAGTTTTGCGTGAGCGGAGACTGCTACACGCCGACCCCGAGTCAAAGTACCGACTTTGGCAAAGACGATTCTGAGATGGCGGCAGTGACGGGCGCCATGCAGTCTGCGATCAACAGTGGGAGTGAGACGGCCTTTACAGGAGACGCACAAAGTTGTCGGGAGTCGATTTTAGGCTACATCAACTGCTGTTCAGATTCAGGCTGGGGCATCAACATTGGCTTATCCAATTGCAGTGCCGCTGAAAAGGAATTAGGTCAGGCACGGGAACAGGGTAGAGCCATCCAGGTGGGAGGGTCTTATTGTTCATCAAGTACCCTTGGGCTTTGTACTGAACACAGCGAAGGGTATTGCATCTTCCCGGATCTGATTTCGTATGACGTTCAGGTGCAGGGTAGGCTGGGGCAACTCGGGATTAGCTTTGGGCAGAATTCGAGTCCGGACTGTTCGGGAATCAGTATCCCTAACTTACAAAAGATTAATTTTAGTTTGATTGATTTTAGTAATGTGCAGCAAGAGATTGAGTCGCAAGCGACCTTCCCCGAATCGGGCACAACGCAGACGAATGTTGAAAAAGAGATCCAGAATATGGAACAGAATTTTAATGGAGGAGGACAATGAAGGCGGTCGCTCTCTGTTTTATCCTGTTGCCGGTGCTTGGTCTTGCGGACTTTTACACGAGCCCTGCAGAAGGGTGGCTGAACTATAACTATGCGGCGCCCGTAAAGCCCCAGGCACAAAAAAAGCCAGAAACGCCCACGGGAGAGATGAATGCGTTCCACGTCTATTTTGAAAATGTTAAAAACCAGGCGCTAATGCATCCTGGAAATGAGCAAGATGTAGAAAACTATATGGCACTCCAAAATTATGTTCAGAACCGTTCAGTGCAGTTTCAACAGACCTGGCAAAAGGTCTTACTGGATGACCCTCAGTATGACTATGAACTCTTGCACCCCACAGACAGCTTAGCCAACCAGGTGGAGCACCAGGCAACCCAAGCCGAGGAAGTGGCTGCGGTCAAACACTTTGCAGCTAGCTATGGCTTAGTCTTCTTTTACTACAGTACGGATGCCTATGCTAAAACCATGGCCCCAAGCTTACAGAGCTTTGCCGATCAGTATGGCATTGCGTTACTCGGGATTTCGATGGATGGCAACCTATTATCCGCGATTAGCAACAACCAAACTGATAACAAGGGCCAGGCTTACCGTTTAGGCGTGCAGGATTATCCTGCTTTGTTTCTAGTGAACCCCCAAACCGGCGCATCCATTCCGGTGGCCTATGGGTTTTTAGCACAAGATCAATTATTGCAGCGGTTTTATGATTTAGAAACGAATTTTAGTGGTCAAGATTTAATGACAAGTACGGGGGTCTGAGATGATGAAGCGCATAGTGGGTTTAGGGTTATTCTTTTTTTTAAGTACTGCATTTGGGGACTGGAGTCACTATGCGATGGTGCTCTTTTATGAGTCCACCTGTCCGCACTGTCAGCGCTTTACGCCGATTGTTGCGGACGTTGCAGAGCATGAACAGATCAAGCTCTATGCCTTCACGATGAATGGAGGCACCTTGCCTGCGGTAGCAGCAGAAACTGCGCCCGCACAAGACGCGATTATCAATAACTTTTATCAAAGTGCACCGAGTCATGAAGTGCCTGCGGTCTTTTTAGTGAACGTCGATACGATGGCTTTTTTGCCTGTGTCGATAGGAGAAGAGCCGGAGGATCAGTTTGTGATGCAACTGCAACAGGCTTATCAGGCTTTAGAAGGAGGTGCAGCATGAAGAAGTTAATTCTCCTCCTCTCTTTGCCAGGCGCAGTTTTTGCGAATGATGGGGTACAGAATGATTTAGATAATTTTTTTAATCAGTCGGGCTTTGTCTCCAATGTGACGACACCGACGGCTTACCAAGGTCAGGAAGCGGGATACTATTCGGCGGGGTCTCTTTACCTTCAATCGCCTTCGCGGTATGTGCAGCCCATTGGGATTACGCTCCCTTCCTTGAATACAGGCTGCGGGGGGATTGATCTATTTAATGGGGGGATGTCCTTTATTAACAGTAAGGAACTCACCGCCTTTGCGCAGAATGTGATGTCCAATGCAGCGGGTTATGCTCTGCATTTGGCTTTAGCGACGTATGCGCCTGAGATTGATAGTGCCTTAAAATACATTCAGGATGTGGCCCAGCAAATTAACCAGTTTGGCATGTCGTCCTGCCAAGCTGCGCAAGCTTTGGTGGGAGGCATTTGGGATATGACCGGGCAGAACATGACCCAGGCGTGCCAGGATATGGGTCAAAACCAGAATGCCTTTGGAAACTGGGTATCGGCAAAAGAAGGCTGCACGACAGGGAATCAAAGTAGCTCCATCTTCCAGAATGGCCAAAGCCAGGGGCAGGGCAAGGATCAACTCCTCCCCAACACCAACATTGCCTGGAATGCGCTCGGGAACTATGGCATTACGAGTGAAAATGAGGAGCTTGCTGAATTCTTAATGACGGTATCGGGGACGATTGTCACAGATTCCAAGGGCAATCCCCACTTTTATCCACCACAGTTTAATAATGGCAATATCATTGATGCCCTTATTAATGGCGGGACTGCTGATATTTATACCTGTAGTGAGAGTTCATCTTGCTTGAATATTACAAGCACCACGATGAACATTGGGACACAGAATGGGCTGGTTTCGCTCGCGCGGAATAATGTGAGTACCATTGCGCGGGATTTAGCAAGTGATACACCTTTAAATTCAAGCTTACAAAGCTTTTTACAAAATGTGAACTTCCCGATTTTAACCATCTTAGAATCAACGGCCATGACGGGTCAGAACAGCGCCTCCATTACAGAAGCCCTATCAGAATATTTGGCTTATTACATTTTAGATGAATACCTGCAATGGGCCTTGAATACCGTGGACTCTGCCTCATCGAGTCTTAATATCCCGGCCCCCGTGTTATCGGAGTTTACGAACAATATCAGCCAGGGCCAGGCTTATATTGAAGCGGATGTCTCGAATAAAGCCCAGCAGTACTTAACCCAGTTGCAGGGTCTGATGGCTAACAACCAGATGATGCAGCAGGCGATCGGGAAATCGAGTACCGCCCAGGTTGAAAATGTTGAATTCCAGAATGGAGAATAAAGAATGACCTTGCCTGTTTATGTGATAACAAGTGGAGGGGTTGCGGAATACGTCTTTAATGCCGTAGCAGCCTATACACAAAGCCATGACTTCACTATCATTGTGGGGATTGCCGCGCTCTTAGGCTTTGGAGCCGCCGCCCTTCGCTATCATCGAGAGCGGGATATTGGGATTGCGGGGCATTGGTTCTTATTGTTCTTTTTAACGACCAATATTTTAGTCTCTCCCGCCTTATCGCAAGACATTGAGATTATTGATACCACGAATCCCATGCAGACCTATAATGTTGCGCATGTTCCGCTGGGCCTCGCGGTTCCCGCCTCGATGATCTCCGAAGTCATGGTGGGGGTGGCGCAGGGCTTGGATACCGTCTTCCACCTGCCGGATGATATGGGCTACAGTTCAACGGGCATGCTCTATGGCAATAAGATCATGGAGACGAGCTTAAATCCCTCTCCCCTCCCGAAAGCCCTTCAAGCGGAAGTGGATGACTTTTACCGGCAGTGTATTTTACCGGACATCGTCATTAACAAAAAATATACCTATGAAGATTTAGCAACGTCTGTCAATCTCTTCAACTTTTTACAAAGTCAGCAAATGTCTCCCTTACGCGGCATTTACATCAATGGAAACTTTGAGACCTGTGCGCAAGCGGTGGGTCTCATTCAGACAAGCTTCCAGGGGTTTACCTCGACGCAACTCGCGGCCATGCAAAGCAGAATAGCCGGCCCCCTCGGGAACATTAAGTCTCCCCCCGGGCAATTTGCGAATGATTTACAGACGGCTTATTCGTATTACTTGAATGGCTTATCCCAAGATGCCGCAACGACCGTTATGCAAAACTCCATGATCAACAGCATCCAGCAAGCAGGGGTGGATAACGCGGCTTATTACAACAATTCGGCAGCACAACTCATCAACTATGCAGAGACAACAGGAGAACAAGGCTTTTTAATGCAGACCCTCACGATCGCGAAAGTCATTGCGAACTGGCTTCCCTTTATTCAAACTGCGATTTTTTTAGCAGGGGTGGCGCTCTTTCCGATTGCGGTGTTGTTTACGATTGATCCCACGAGTTCGCATCGGTTCTTTAAGAACTATTTGGTCTTTTTTGTGTGGATCTGTTCCTGGCCAGTGATCTTTGTGGCGGTGAACTTTATCTCGAATGTGGCCTTAAGCTTTACAGCAAGTACGTACACCGCGGGGCTTTCGGGGCCAGGGATTACCTTGAGCAATATTAACGGGGTGCAGTTTGATTTTACGGTGATGTATGCGATATCGAGTCTTCTCACCATTGCGGCGGTGACAGGAGGGCTTCCTGGAGTGATGAAGATGTCGAACATGGGACAAAGCCTCGCGAGCGATTTAATGGGCTTTGCGCGGTATTCGACAGGGGCGGCGGCATCAGCTTTGGGGGATGGGAATCTCAGCCTCGGCAATATGAGTGCGTTTAATGGGAGCGCGAATAAAACGGATCTTAATTCGAGCTACACCTATGGAATGAGTGCGGTGACGAACCCCAGTACGGGAACGGTGGATAAAGATTGGACATCCGGTGGGCAAAGTCACTACATTGGGACGGATGCGAGTGGCTTTGTCTTAGGTGGGAACTATGCGGCCAACTTTGCTCAGGAATCAACGAGCCAGTTACAGCAGATGGCGAGCCATAGTAAACAGGCTGCGCAGAGTATGTCTGAGCAGGCGACGCAAGGCATCAGTTCTGAGTTCCAGCACCTGGATCAGACCATGAGTCAAATTACGAATGACCAAAGTTATCAAGAGAACTTTAGTCATGACCAGTCTGGTCAGTTTATGGAGGCTTACAATACGTTGCAATCCAATGTGCAGAGCTATGGGCAGGAGCATGGGTGGACGAATCAAGAGATTGGAAGTGTAGCTAGAAGTCTAACTTTTGGCATAGATGGCAGTGTAGGTGCAACAGGTAGTATTGGAGCAGGAAGTATTAAGGGCAGTGCTTCAATTTCTGGCTCTGCAAATTTAAATACGACAGCCAAAAAAGAAGATATTAATCAATTGGAGTCTAGTTACCGAAGTTCACTTACTGATACTCAAACTAAAGAATTACAAAATCAACAGCAGAATATTAATTCTTACATGGAGCAGGTTCAGTCAATGCAAAGTCAAGGCAAGCAATTGTCATCAGGAGACCAGATATTAGCAAGTATTGCTAATAGCAAGAGTGAGTTACAGCAAGCCAGCGCTGAGTATAGCCAATCCGAGCAATACGAAAATATGGCTTCAAGTATTCAAAGCAACAGTGTTTCGTATAACCAGAATCTCATGCCTACTTTTGAGAGTTGGCTTAAATCGAATGCCTATACTCAAAGCGGTCAAATTAAAGATCCAGGTTATCACGAAGCCTATGATGCTTTAATCAATAAAGAAACAGGTCGTCCAGTCACTGCGATGGGAGCACAATCTTTAGCATGGGCAGAAAACCGTTTTGCAAGTTCAAATTTAAGTGGAACTGGGCTTGTTGCTCAAGCACAAATTGCCGCGACGGCTTCAAATGTTGCAAGTCAGGCGAATAGTTGGATGGGTGCTGTTAAATCACAGGGGACGTCAGCGGTTAATAGCAGCGCTGCTTCAGGAGTAGCTTCTGCACAAGCTGATTTTGTACAACAAGGCGGTCAATCCATGAGTAGTGCTAATTTCAATAGTAATAAAGCGAACGTTGAATCTAGTGTTAATGCTCAGCAAGGAACAGTGAATCAACAAGGTGCTGCCTTAGATCAAGAGAAAAGCAGCGATATGGAAAATTTTGATAAAAACACAGGAGCAGTCAATTCTAATGAAAATAGGGGATTATGGGCAACAGAATGGAAAAATGATGATAAACCTGTTAATTGAAAAGGACTAGTGTCGATGATTATATTTATTACCTCTCAACCCACAATATGCCGAATTATCAAAAAAAGAAACGCTTTCTCTTTTTTTCGGGAAAAGTTCATTACTATCACAAGAACTTGTAGTAGGTTTTTTTCCAGACATCCAATATGCAATAAAAAATATCAAGGAAATTACCAAAATGCTACCTAAGCTTCCTAAAAGATACATGCCGATCTCTTCGAGTAGACTTGAATTGATAGAAAGACTTCCTATAGTAGTAGAGAGGATCGCCCCAACAGCAAAGATAGAGAAGCCGCCTGTAAAAATAGTCGAAACTAATATTCGTTGCCATTTTGGCGGTTTTTTGAATTCTTCTTTAGCAGCCGTTAAGTCTGCTTTAGGATTGGCCGCTAAACCTAAATACGATAAATCATCAGTTTTCGCCTTCTTACCGAATTTAAAGCAGGCCATTACCTTCCTCCAAAATTTAGACACTATTAAAAGTATAGCACAAATCTGTAAAAAGGCGAGAGTCAAAACAATGCTTTTAATTCAGTGGGTTAACAAACGTATTCAAGTTGAAAGCACTACATCCTCACTTACCGCCTATGTCCGATATACCCACCAGTGCATGGCTAAAAACACAAAAGGAATAGCCAGAATTCTGAGCACATCGTGTAAAAGCTGCATCACAGCCATCGCGAACAAATTTACGTCTGCTGCAAGGATGCTGCTGATAACAAACCGATCGATCAGCGCCAAAACCATAAACGAAAATGCACAGCCGAATAAAAAGTGTATCAAGCTTTTTCTTTTTTGGATTGCGCTTTTTTGTTCCATCCAGTTTTTAATCTTCATTTCCAACTCCATTGTGAAGTGGAAATATAGCTTATCACAAAAGTATGTGTATAAATTGACTTGATTGATAAGATATTGATTTTATGTATGAACCAACCAGGAGTAATGATGCAAAAAATAAGTAAATTGTTAAAAGTAGGCGCCTTAGCGAGTGCGATGGGGGTTTTATCAGGTCTTGCCGGATGCGCCAGTCCACAAGCTGTCCCTACGGCCCCACCTCAGCCCTTCAGCCCCGCACAGGAGCAGGCCATCTCTGCCATTGTAGCCAAAACCCTGATTAACAATCCCTCGATCTTGCTACAGACTGTCCAAGCTTTAAAAGCCCAGCAAGCCAATACAGCGAATCAGCAAGCCCTGAGCGCCATCAGTAAAAACGCAAGCAATCTTTTAAACGATGAAGCCTCACCCTTCATTGGCCCAGAGAATGCTTCTGTGGTGGTCATCGAGTTCTTTGACTATCAGTGTGTCTATTGTCATCAGGTCTATCCTGAAGTGAAGTCTTTAATCGCGGCTTATCCCAATGTGAAGTTTATCTTTAAAGAGTTCCCCATTTTTGGCGCCTCTTCAGAGTATGCAGCAAAAATGTCTATTGTCGCCTTTGAACTCAACAAGTTTGAATCCTTCCACAATGCCCTCTTTGATACAGGCTTAATGGAAGGCAAGCTGACACCCGACGCAGTAGACAAAGTCGCAGCACAGGTGGGGATAAACCTCAGTCAAGCGAAAACCATGATGCAAGGGCTATCCGTATCAGGAGAGTTGTCACGAAACCAATACCTCGCCCAGCAATTAGGTATAGGAGGGACCCCTGATTTTGTCGTGATGCCGAACTCCACTACGGTGAATCCCGGTAAGGTGACTTTTTTACCCGGGGCTGTTCCCGCACAAGCCTTAACTCAGGCCATCATTCAAGCACAATAGGAGAACTATCATGTCAAAAGGAACTGTAAACAAAGTGATTCTGGTCGGACGCTTGGGGGCTGATCCTGAAATGCGGTATACCCCAAACGGAGTGGGGGTGGCCCATTTAAGGCTTGCCACGAATGAAACATTCAAAGATAAAACAGGTCAATCTCAAGATCAGACAGAGTGGCACCGTGTGGTGCTTTTTGGAAAGACGGCGGAACTTGCGGGTCAATATCTCAAGAAAGGCGCCTCTCTTTTCATTGAAGGGCGAATTCGGACAAACAAATGGAAAGACCAAAGTGGACAGGATCGCTACAGCACTGAAATTGTGGCGAATGAAATGCAGTTTATGGGGGGAAATAGAGAAGCAGAAAACAAAGCGAACTCCTCTGAAGCTTCCCTGCCTGTTCAGCACGCTGAGCCTGATGATCAGTTTAAAGGGGAAGACATTCCTTTTTAGTCACAAAATTGAACAAACCGATCAGGAGAGACCATGACAAAAGAAAAACAAAAGGACAAGATTCGGAAGCTTTTAGAGCTATCGATGTCCGATAACGAAAACGAAGCGGCCATTGCCTTAAGGCAGGCGATGAGCTTGATGAACAAACATAATTTAAGCCAAGAGGAAGTTTATGGCCAGGCGATGATTGAGCATCGTATCACCACTCCTTATTACCGAATTCCAGGCTGGTACATTAAGCTTGCAAATTACATGGCCACAGTGTCAGGTTGTTTTTTAGTATATGTAAATGGGCGATCTGATTTTGATATGAAAGCAGAAATGCGTTTTGCGGGCCGAGAGCGGGATGTAAAGAATTCGCTCTACCTTTTAACCTTTTTGCAAAGAACGCTGGAATCTCGTGTTAAGGAATACCGGATGGTGATCGAAAAAGAAGGGCTAGAGCCTGTTTCCATGTGGGTGAAGTCTTACCGGTATGGCTTTATCACCAAAGTGTACCAACGGATTAAAGAGAGCAAGAAACAGTTTTTCACTGCCGAAAAAGGGACAGGGATAGTCTGTGTTGATTCAGAGGCACGCATTCAAGAGGCAAAAGACTTTTACATCAAAACACACCAAACAAAAATAAGAACGACGGAGTCGCAAAGCCAATACATTGGATCAGCTTTACGGGCAGGGCAAAGTGATGCGGATGAATTGCAACTCAATAATGCGCTGAGCGGCCAGGATGAGGTGCTAGGGATCAGTCATTTAAAAGGAAGATCATGAACGCATATATCGCTTTAAAATCCCTCTTTGAGGTGAGCACCCGTAAAAAGCAAGTGAGCCTCATGGGGCGATTTAAGTTTTATCTCTGGTGCACCTTTTTAGTCAAAAAGACTTCACACCAAAGAAGAATAAAACAAGCCTCGCGCCTACTCAGGCTATTTAATCAGCAGGATTTCAGGCATCAGCCCACCTCCTTTTTTGCCTATCTTCGTAAAATTGACGCGTTTACTTTTGAAGAACTGCTTCTCTTGGCCTTTAAGGCCAGGGGCTGCAAAGTGATTCATAACGAGGCATACACGGGAGACGGGGGCATTGATGGCATGGTGATCTTCCCGGATAAGACCCGGTGGGCCATCCAGGCTAAGCGATATTCCACGTATATAAAGCTTGAGCATGTGAAAGCTTTAAGTCAGGTGGTCAAAGCACAAAGGCTCCAAGGTGGGATCTTTATCCATACAGGGCAGACAGGAGGGCGAGTTTATCCCTACTTGGGCAAAGAGATTCTTTTAATCAGTGGGCAGAGGCTGCATCAGTTTGTAACCTCTGCTTTAGGATGAGGGAGGGCTGGTATCAAGAGCTGGGTGTGCTCAGAAATGGTTAATATCTGTCTTTTTTTAAGATGAAGCATGCCTGATGTGCAAATCAAACAAAGGATGGCCAGTAGGGTAGAAGATAAAGCCTTGTAGAACGATAACAAAGAGACTGAGGAGCAATATGCAAATCACAATGGCAGGGAAGTCCTGGTAAAGACTGGCGGAAATTTGCACTATGGTTTTAATGAAGAAGAATGACCAGCCGACTAAGAAAGCGGTGAGTATGAGCAATAGAAAAATATGGTGGTGAGAGATGGGTTGCATAGTAGCAGTATAGCAATAAACGAAAAAAGTAAAAAAATATTATTTGTAAAATTTAATAATTTTAATATGAGGTGAAGCGTGGATTAAGTAATCAATTTGGAATGAAAAACTAAGCAAGGGAGCCTCTTTTGCATATTCTTTCAATCAGTGAGGGGGGGGTTACATCAGCTTGTGGCCCATGTGCTGGGATGAAGCAACATAGGCAAGGTAGAGGGATCAGTAGAAAGATGAAGGAAAGTAGAGTAAATAATAATCAAAATAGCAGTGAGCGAACCCAGGAATTTATAGATGGAAGAGGGTCTCCTTTGGTCTCTGGAAAAAAACTCACAGGCTGCTTTGATAAAAAGGATAAGGATGCCAAGCGTCATAGCCGACATCAGCAGCATAAAAAAGAGGTGCGAATAGGTTATTTCTTTCATCAGGGGAGCTTACCAGATTTGTACAGGAAAAATAAGCACAAGCTTGGTCAAGCAAAAAAGCAGCGCGTTTTCTTAGCTTGCAGCAATAGAAAAATGAGGAGGTAGGAAATGGATTAGCGTAAAGCGGCGGAATTAGCAGTATAGCCCATAAAAACTGGCTTATCAGAGATTAATTTTTATCCTCTCTTAAATGAGAAGAGGAGGGGTCATTTCAAAAAAAGGGGTTTGGTGCGATGTCGATTTAGAGGGCTGGGTTAGTGGAGTGGGGCAGGAAACTATTCATAAAGAGGAGAGTATCAAATGAAAGAGGAGGAAGCAAAAGTGGCACAGGCATTCAATGGAGGACAAAAATGAAACCCATGCGTGACGAAGAAAAAGGACAGAATTTTATCCGGGGTTCGCATATTACGTTCCAGAACTTGGAGATGTTTTTTACGACTTTAAAGCAGATTGGGCTGTATGCGGTGTATTTGTTTTTAGGAATTGTCGTTTTGTATGTCTATTGGATGGTCTCTCGGCAAGACCTGTACTTTTTTTATAAGTATGAAGTCGCGCATTTGATGGTGAAGCTCACGGGCCTAAAAGGCACCACTTACATTGTGTATGACAACGAGACCTATCTTATTTCCTATGCCGAAATGTTTCAGAATTCGGTTATTTTAGCTGCTGTCGCCGAGGTCTGGGCGAGTTTGATTGAAGGGGCCATTGTTGGGGGGCTTGCTGTTGTTCTGGTCACAGCAGGGGTGTCTGCCTGGTTTATCCGAACGGGAAGGAAACTTGGAGCAGCCAAGTTTGTGCGAGGGGCAAAGCTGGTCTCAAACGACCATTATATTCGCCTCGCGGCGAGCATTCCCTGTTCGGATATTCAGGTGCCTGCGGTGGTGGTGGATAAGCGGGTTGCAAAGCGGGACTACCGTGGAGCGCGGGTCAAGCATTTGCCGCTGCCTTTATACTTTGAAGTCCAGCATATGCTAATCCATGGAACAATTGGCGCGGGGAAGAGCCAACTCATTTTGGCGCTCTGCCGCCAGATCATCGCATCGAAGCGCCCCTCTAAGCGCATTATGGTGGATGTGGGTTGTAATCTCGTATCTGAACTCTATCGCCCGGGGGATCTCATTTTAAATCCCTTTGATCGGCGTTCAGTCTTTTGGGACATTTTTGAAGAGTTTCAGACGGATGTGGATTTTAGGATGTTCGCCTCCTACCTCATTCCAATGCCTGCGGGGATGAGTGACCCATTCTGGATTAATGCGCCAAGATCTATTTTAGCGAGTGTGGCCTATACCATGCAGGATGATCCTGAGCGGAGCGTGAAAGCGCTCCTGGACGTCCTCCTCCTCTCTGAGATTGCTGAACTCTGCGAATACTTGGATGAGTCTGAAGCAAAAAGCCTGGTTTCGGACAAAGTTCCGAAGACGACCTTATCGATTCGGGGGGTCATTGCGACCTACGTTTACTGTTTAAAATATCTCATAGGGATGGAAAGGTCTGATGAGAATGGGAGAGAACAGCCTGCCTTTTCGATCAAGAATTGGATTCAGGACGAAAAGGCGACGGGAACCCTCTTTATTTGCTTGCCTGAAGACAAGCGGGAGGAGATGCGGGGTCTTGTGACCCTCTGGGTCTCCCGGGCGATTGATGCGCTTTTGGCCTTGGCACCGAGTCCTGACAGGCGGGTTTACTTTATCTGTGACGAAATTGGCGTTATGAACAAGATCGATAAGTTTCAGACGGGAATGGGTCTTGGGCGGAAGTATGGGTTTTCGTTTATTTTAGGGATGCAGTCCTATAACCAGTTCGTGAAGATTTATGGGGAAACTCAGGCGCGGGAGCTTTTGGATTTTATGAATACGAAGTTCTTTTTTAAGTCAAACGAAGAAACCACTGCGAAGTTTGTCTCAGCGAGCCTTGGGGAAGAAGAAGTGGAGACTGCGACTTTAAATCGGACGTATGGAGGGCATCACCGGGAGCGGCAGAACGTTTCGATGATTAACCAGGTTTCAACGAAGCCTGTTGTGACCTATAGCGAGATTTTGGAACTTAAAAACCTGGAATGCTACATGAAGGTGTCGGAGGGCTTGCCGATTACCAAGGTTCACTTAAAGCCGATTGGCTCTCAAGCCCTTTGCCCCGGCTTGGTTCCAAGAGTACTGGATGCTTACCAGCCGATGGAAGACCTGGTGAAGAATGTGAATGAGGAAGCACTGCACGCTTTGTCTAAGATTCGGGTTAAGAAAAAAACGGATTTGAAGAAGCGGGGACGCCCTAGCAAGAAATCAAATAATGACCCCGTTGATGCGGAGGGGTCAGAAATCATCTTTGATGAAAATGGTGAAATCATCGGTCGAGATGCGGGAAATAATGCTTCTCTTTCAACCCCACCTCAAGAGGTGACTTCACCCGAAGAAGGGAGTGACAGCGTCAGTAAGAACACAGAAAAAGCGCCCATAGGTAAAAAAGACAAAGTTTCTAAATACGACGAGGTGAATGATTTAGTCATACATGATTATTTGGATGATAGGCAATAAGGAGGGCACCAGCATGATGTCTTTTAGTAAAGTTAAGAGCGCAAAAGACGCCGACCATTATTTTATGGAGACGGATAACTATTATTTAAAATCTGATGAATTTGCGGATCGCTTTCAGTGGTGGGGGAAGGGTGCACAAAAGCTGGGGCTTAACGGCAAAGTAATGGGCGAAGACTTTTTAAATGTTTTGGAAGGGAAATTACCGAATGGCGAGCAAATTTCAGCGGGTGTAAATGGGGTAAGACGGCCTGGCTTTGACCTTACCTTTTCTGCACCCAAGTCTGTTTCGATTCTTGCGCTGATTTACGGCAAGCACGAATTACTGGAGGCCCATCAAGAAGCGGTTAAAAAGGTATTAAAAGTGATTGAGCAAGAGGCTGCACAAGCACGAATCACAGGTAAAAATGGGACTGAAATAGAACAAACCGGAAATCTCATCGCAGCTTTATTTTTGCACGATACTTCACGAGAACTCGATGCCCAAGTCCACACCCATGCTGTGATTCCGAATGCCACGGAGAGGAGTGATGGAAAGTGGCGCGCCTTGGCTTCAAATTGTAACAAAGAGGGTTCCTTATCAAAAGGGTTTTATGAATATGTGCACGAAAACCAGATTTATCTCAGCACCATTTATCGCGCAACGCTTGCTGAAATTCTGACGAACCGACTTCACTATGAAATTGAAATCTTGCCAGAGCATGAAGGGGGGAAGCATGGCATGTTTGAAATTAAAGGGTTTCCTCGTGAGTTAAAAAAAGCATTTTCAAAAAGGCGGGAGCAGATCAAAGCTTTGATGGAGCGAGAAGGCGCAATCTCTGCAAAAGGGCGGGACATTTTGACTTTGAATTCTCGGCGAGCAAAGCAGGCCATGGATCGCACTGAATTGCATAAAATATGGGTGAAAGAAGTGAAGGAGCGAAAGCCTGACTTTGATCCGGATTCGCTGGTTAAAAAGCCTGGCGAAATCTCAGTTGAGACTGGCTCAGCTGAACCTTGGATGGCGAGCAAATCGGCTCAGAAAAATCAGCCCACCCTGCCCTCACGGGTTCAATCGGAAAATCCTGTGGCACGGCAAGCGGTGATTGAAGCGACTCAGCATTTTGCTGAAGCAAGATTGGTCTTTACATACAAAGACCTTGCGACTAAAGCGATGCAGTTTACCATGGGGCGCGCTTCATTTGAGGAGATTAACACGGCAATTCGTGCATTGCGGAAAGAACACTTTTTAGTGAGTCTGGGTGAGGACAGGATGAGTAGCCGGGACATCCTCGCGTACGAAAAGTCTCTTCTTTCAAAAGCAGAGTCTGCACGAGAGAAGGGCGTACCCACAAGCGTGAACAGCAAAGTGCTGGGAGAGATGAGGATTCCCTTCTATCAAAAAGAAATTGTGGAAACCCTCTTGGAGTCGAAGGAGGGAGTATCTGTAGTGAATATCGATTTATACAATAAACCTGAAGGTTTCATTGAAGCTTTACTCAATACGGCTGAGCAAAGCGGTAAACGGGTTAAAGTATTGACTCCGACTAAACTATACACCAACGAACTCAGTCAAAAGATCCAGCGCCGCACTTTTAATGCCTGGCAGTGGGTGGTGAAGGTGTTTCATAAGCCTCAGGTGGCTGAAACGGTAAAGGGGTATTTATATCGGAATCAGGAGTCTGGCGGATTAAGCGGTTTTTTTAACAAGCCAGGCCGAGATATTTTGGTTGTTGATTCAGCGCATCGTTTGGGAAATCAGGATTTAGAGGGCTTGTTGGATGTCATTGAGTCTAAACAGGCTAAGGTCATTCTTCTCAATTCAGAGGGGGCATTAAAGGGCGCTGCGGCGGGGACACCGATTGCGCTTTTGCGTCGGGCGGGTATTCAAGAATATGCACTGGCTCAGGAGCGCCCCGAAAAACCCAAAGTCGCTATTACAGAGGTTTTGGATGATACAGCCCGGGCGCAAAGGATTGCTTCACACTATGCGGAGTTTGATGAAACCCTCCAGCGGGATACGCATGTGCTTGCGCATACACATAAGCAGGCGGATCTCTTGAATCAGGAAATTAGGAGGGCGCTTAAAAACAAGGGGAGCCTTTCTCATAATGAATACTCAATCTCTACGCTGACGCCTGTTTATCTCAGTGCGACTGAAAGACGATTTGCGAGCCAATATCTTAATAACATGGTCATCAAGCATTTTAAGAAAGGCGGAGTGGAAACCTATCTTGTGTTAAAACACATTGCGGAAGATAACACCGTTTTGCTGCTGAATGAACGTCAAGAAAAGGTGTATTGGAATCCTGCTACGGCGAGGTGGAAGACAGGAGTATATAAAAAGGGCGAGGTGGAGATTGCAGAAGGAGAGCGCTTAATTGCAACGGACACGATGCGGTATCTTGGTTTTGAAAACGGTCATAAGTTAACTGTCAAAGCGCTCGGTAAAAAAAGCACAGAATTCTTGAATGAAAGCACAGGCGAAATTTTAAAGCTGAACTACACTCAACTAAGGGATAGCTCAATTAAACATGCGTATGCGAGCACTGTTTTGGGGGCAGGGCGTGAGCAAAGAGGTCACGTCATTGCAGATATGAAGGGCTTTGCAGCGTCAAAGGAGATCTTAGACGAAGTAACCACACGTGCTGCAAAGTCCATCGACATCTTAACAGATCATGAAGAGCGTTTCATAGCGCAAGCACAGCAAGTGGAAATCAAGCTGGATGCGAGCGCATCGCTGATGCTGGCCCTCAAGGAAGTGCCTCTTCTACAAAAGTTTATTCATGCGGATACGATTCGTGATTTTGAAAAGCATCTGACTGAAATAGCAGGAGGGCTTGCAGAAGCATTCAAAGGAATAGATAGTCGATCACTGGCTCAAAAGTCCATTGATTTTGTGGTGGGTCGGTTATCGGAGCGGGAGGCTGCTTTTGAGCATAAGGATCTCATTACAGAAGCGCTCATTTTTGCGACCACTGAGCTTGGCTTAAATGGGGGGGCAGCGGTGGGACTCTCTGACATTAAGGTAGAACTGGAGCGTTACCTTGCAGAAGGAAAGCTTCACGCTTCTCAAAATAAGACGCATTGGGTGACACAGGAGGCGCTCGAATGTGAGCGATCATTATTAAGGCTGACGGAAGAGGGGCGGGGGAAAGTACCAGCGCTTTTGTCGAAGGAAGAGGCCTGTACACATTTGAACGAGTCAGTATTAACAGAAGGCCAGCGGAATGCTGCCCATTTGATGCTGACGACAAAGGATCGCTTTATTATTATTCAGGGCGATCCTGGAACAGGTAAAACGGCGCTGATTAAAAAAGTGAGAGAGATTCTTGAAGGTGTTCAGCCGGGTGTCACCCTTCGAGGGCTTGCGCCTACTTATCAGGCTGTAAAAGAATTAGAGGCGGTGGGTCTTCAGGCACAGACTTTAAAAAGCTTTTTAGTTGAGCACAGTGGTTTTGCAGAAAAAGCGCCTGAAGACATACCCGATTACAGCAAGACGGTGTTTATTCTGGATGAATATTCTATGGTCTCCAATCGGGATAGCCTGGAACTTACCGAGATTATTACAAAGACGGGGAGCCGAATGCCGAGTTTTGGAGACATTAAGCAGTTCGGGTCGATTCCTGCGGGCAAACCCATGGAAGTTCAATTAAAAGCAGGGATTGCTTCCGTTAGGATGAGCGAATTGGTTCGTCAAAAAAATGAGGAGGCAAAGGACATTGCCAAGGCGGGGATTGCGGGGAATACAAAAGAGGTCTTTAGAGCGGCAGAAAAGGTGAATGCGGCGAATTATATTGAGCGCGATGAAAACGAGATGACCCCCGCTGAATTAGGGAGACTCACCGCCTCTGTGCATGAAGTTCAAAAGGGGTATTTTGGTCATGAAGACGACTTTAAATCAAATACGCTGCGCTTGAATGAGGCTACTGCGCGTGAATACCTTTTGAGGACGCCTGACATGCGGGCGAGATCTCCTATCATCGTGCAAACACATCAAGATCGGCAGGATATTAATCGGGCGATTCGGGCAGGACTCAAACAAAGGGGAGAGCTTCCTGAAGTGGGGGGACTCATGCTAAAGCGTTTAATCCGAAACGATGTTTTAAAAACAGAGATTGAAGAGGCCATGAATGTGGGGGGATACATTCGTCTAGGGAGTCAATACTTTGAGGTGGTAGAGGTTGATCGGAAGAACAGGGCTTTTCTTTTACGGGGTGAGGATGGAAAAGTAACGGCTTTTGATACAAAGCGGGATTTACTAAGGTTTAAAGGGAACTATGAAGTCTTTCATTTACAGGAAGAAGAACTTGTGCCGGGAGATCTTGTTATGCTGCGGAAGAATGATCCCAAGAGAGGGCATAAAGCGAATATAGATCATGTCGTTAAAGCAATACAAGCGGGCAAAATTCAACTTGAAAGCACACGTGATCAATCAGAAGTGATTTTGGACAGTGCTTTATTAAAAGATGCGCATTGGGACTACGCTTATACGAAGACGAGTTATTCCATGCAGGGGGCGTCCACGTATTACCCTATCATTCACTTATCGTCCAAAGATGACAAGCTGGCGCATGTGCGAACGCTTTGTATTGTGACGACCCGACACAATCATCACTGCATGATTTTAACGGATAACAAGGCACGAGTGATTGAACGCTTTAGTCGCAAGCGTGACAAGTTTTCTGCGCTGGAGGTGATGGGAGAGCTTGAACCCAAAGAGGAGGCTAAAAAAGAGGCAGACCCTCTGCAAATCGGAGAGGGTGCTGAAGCTGTAAAGGTGCAAAAAGAGGAGCCGGGTCATTCGGCCCATAAAACAATAGAGCATTTTGATGCCAAAGAAATTGAGATGCGGCTCAGTAATCAGGCTGAAATGATTGCGACGCATCTATTGGGTGAGCGCAATACCAAAGTGGGAACCGCTGGGGATTGGCGTTATGGGAAGAAGGGCAGTCTCAGCGTGAAGATGAGTGGAGATAAGCGGGGGAGTTGGCACAACTTTGAGACAGGGAAAGGAGGGCATCTTTTAGCGCTCATTCAAGAAGAATTGGGACTCGAGTTTAAGGAAGCCTTACGCTATGCAGCGAATCTCGTGGGGGGGTCGCATTTTGAAACCGTGAAGCGTGCTCTATCTCCTGAAAAAGTGGCTGATAAGAAAGCGTCGCAGGCGGACTGGAGACAAAAGCAAATCCAGCAACTTTTTAAAGAAGCGCGGCCTATTGAAGGGACATTGGCCGAGCGTTACCTGAAAGAGCACCGAGGGATTAGTGCGTTATCAGGCTTGAATCTCAGCTTTCATCCCAGGGTGTATTCGCATAAAGAAGAGAAAAATGGAAAGCATGTCTATCATCCTGCACTGGTGGGGTTTTGCATGGATGAAGAGGGTCACCCCTGCGGGGTTCATGTGGTTTATTTGGATGAAAATGCAGGTAAGCGAACAGACTTGGCAGTTGCGAAGCGCTCGAGTGGAACAGTAGGGGGCTTTCCGGTTCGGGTGGGAGTAGGGAAGGCAGAAGACCGGATCAGCTTTATTGCTGAAGGGGTAGAGACGAGTGCCAGTATTCGGGAGAGTGTTCCTCACCATGATGTATGGGCTACGTTGTCGAAAGAAAACTTTGGGAAGTTGAATCCCGAGCGCTTGAGTCAAACCGTGGTGTTATGCGTTGATAATGATCAGGCTAACACGATCAAGCATGGGCAGGCTTTGGTCAAAGCGATTAATCGCTTAGAGCAGGCAAATAAAAGGGTTTTTATTGTGATGCCCAAAGAGGGGGATACTGACTTTAATGATGTTTTAAAGGAAAGGGGCCGGAATGGCGTTATTCAGGAAATGAACAACAAGTTATCAGGGGCGGCGTTTAAAGAACGCATGCTGCACTTTGAAGCAGAGAAGAAATTGATTGATAAAGCATCCAGCCGGGAGATGAAAGAGAAGGCTTTAGACAAAATAGGTCAAAAAGCATTAAATGCCTTGATGAAGGCGTTTCAGAAAGAGAAGACTAAAGCAACTCCGGTACCTCGGAAAGAAATCCACTTACAAAAAGAGAAGGGGATGCATGATCGTGAAATCGGCTAAGACCTTGGCCGCAATGCGGCAACGGAGATTGGAAAGAGACCGAGAGTTTTTAGAGCCGCCCTGTCCGAAATGCGAGAAGCCTTTGATCAAAAAGCCAGGGCCTTATTGGGCGTGTAGTGGTTTTCCGTATTGCCTTCATACCATGCTGGATGAAGAGGGCTGCCCGGTTGAGCGAGAAAAGCCGCATCGCACCCATACGATTTGCCCGGAGTGTGGGCAGAGGCAGATTTTACGGAGAAGAAAACAGGAAGGGAGAGGCTTTTATTACACCTGTTCATCCCGGATGTGTCGAGTCTGGTTTAAGGATGACCCGGGCGAGGTTGAAATTCAAATTGTCACAAAGAAAAGGAGTGGTTTATCATGAGTCATCTTATCGATGCTGTCGCTACGCGCGATAATACCGTCTATGTTGAAGGGCCGTGGGTCGTTGAGGTCAGCTTGGATGCTCGACATAAAGAGCAGATTTTGCGATGGCTTCAGCAGACTGTAGGCTTTCTTAAAACACATCTCAATCAACCGGCTGAATCCAGCTTGCTAATGTACCGCGAGGCAGGGAAGTCTGTATTGCGGCTTACATTTACAAACCGATTTTTAAGCGTTGATACGTTTCGAGAAATTACGCTTATCTTTTATGTAGCAGAACAATTTAATGTGGAGAAGGGCTACTTTGACAGCCATTATCACCGCAGAGATAAACCCATCATCAGTATAGACGTCATCGACAGCATTGATGCCCTGCATCTTATTCGGCTCATTTTGCGTTACCTAGAGATGGATGCTGAAAGGATACTCTCGTCTGGAAGGAATATAGAAGCGCATGAAATCAATAAGCCCCTAGTTGAGTTAAATCGAGAATCTATTCAATCTTATGCTTTGCGTTGCCCCTCTTGCGAGGAAATTATTCATACAGTGAAAGATAAGGAGGACATCCGTAACGCACTGGTGTTCCCCTATCGGCATGAAGGCATTAATTTGTACGCAGCCCTTCCCTTGCACCAGCAATTGAATGTGGAGCACTTCGCTTTCTGGAATAGTTTAAGCTGTGGCGGCTGCAAGGCAAAGCTAATTATTCTTCAGCTTGTTTTGAGTCAGCATTTCCAGGATATCTTTCTTGAGAATGAAAACTGCACTGCCTATGAAAAATATTTTGTATCAAAGCATATAGAAAACCCAGCGATCCGATGTGTCGAGCCAGAGCATTTCAGGCTCAAGCATCCGCTGATTGATGGGGAGTGGGTATACAGCACATTTTATACTGATTATGGTTATATTCATGAGCATACCTTTGGACCTTTTGTAGTCCTTGTTGCGGAAAAGGATATACCCGAAGAGGCGAGTAAACTTGCCAAAGCGCTCATCCCGGTTATTTGGGCTGATCTTGTTGCCCAGGCGTAAGAATATGCGAAACATTCATCAATGCTTACTTCTTGTTTTAATATTGAGTTGCTGGACTTCTTACGCTTTGGCTGTTTCTTTGAATGATACAGGCAAGATTAATGAGACAGTGGTCAGCCGTGTTTTAGATGTGGAGTCGGAAAGCGATATTGTTGATGCGATAAAAACGGCAGAGCACGCGCATTTGCCCATTTCTATTATGGCCGTGCATCATAGTCAGGGAGGCCAGACTTTAGCGCAAGGGGGCGTTGTGCTAAATATGCTCCCCTTTGATCAGGTGCTTGCCTTTGACCCGGCAAAGAAGCAAATTACCATAGAGAGCGGCATGACCTGGGATGCCTTACAACATTACATTAATCCTTACAATTTGTCCGTCAAGGTGATGCAGGACTCGTATATCTTCAGTGTCGGGGGATCACTGAGCGCAGATGCGCATGGAGAAGATTTCCGCGCAGGGCCGATTGATCAATCAGTCATTGCGTTTCATCTCATTTTAGCCAATGGCCGCAAGGT
The DNA here is from genome assembly GCA_048594525.1 of Gammaproteobacteria bacterium. Classification (GTDB taxonomy): domain Bacteria; phylum Pseudomonadota; class Gammaproteobacteria; order Francisellales; family CACEW01; genus JAJZUD01. Next base: position 26,182 of record JBMDXV010000078.1, read on the forward strand.
ACTTGTTACGCCTGTTATTCATCCTGAATTATGGAAAGCAGTGTTAGGAGGGTATGGCTCACTAGGGGTGATCAGTGACGTGACCTTGCAGTTGACAGACAACGACTTGCTTCAGGGGCATTATGAGGAAACCGATATTAACCACGTTGTGTCACTTTTTGAAGCGCGCATTTTACCTGATCCCGATGTGATCTTTTTTTATGGGCGGCTTGATATTGCACCCGGGAAGAACTTTTTACGCCAAATGTATGTGATTACTTCAAGTGATACACACCAGCTTCCAGAACCCTCGGCATTAAATGATCCTGAAGCCATGGACTTTGTGATCAGACCTATTTTTAACTGGTCGCGCCATAGTAATTGGGGTAAATGGTTTCGGTGGTCATTAGAAAAGCAAATCATTAAAGAGAAATACGGCAGGGGGGAGGCAACCAGAAATGAGATCATGCGGAAAGCCATTCTTTTTGCGGTGAACCATCAACAAAAAAATCATGCGGACTGGCTGCAAGAATATTTTATCCCGATGGATCAATTGCCTAACTTTGTGGGAAGGCTTCGAGACATTGCGACAGCGAATAAAATCAATCTTTTGAATGCCACGGTTCGGTATATTCCAGAGGATGACAACATTCTATTGTCTTATGCCAAAACAGATTGCTTTAGCGTTGTACTCTACTTTGATCAAGACTTATCAGCACCTGAAATACAAAAAAGCCAAAGCTGGACAAAGCAGTTGATTGATGCTGCCCTTGCTGAGGGAGGAAGCTATTATCTGACCTATCAGGATTTTGCGACTCGGCAGCAGTTTGAACAGGCCTATGCGCATTATGAAGAATTCAGGCGCGTCAAACATGAATATGATCCGGGGAACAGATTTACGAATAAATTTTATCAAGCCTATTTAAAATAGCATAACCATTGGGATTGAAAGCTTAAGAAGGAGCTTGGCAAGCCAGAGTTTTTAGTTTATTATGCGTGCATAATAACCGTCTCACGGGTTTGGCTTGTTGCAAGATAGTGACGTTATGTTAACCTTCACAGAATTTAAAGCTAGAAAACGAAAAATTCTACCTATTTTAGGTATATGTAACAAAATAAAATCATTAAAACTTCAATGGGAAAATTACGATCAAATTTTACACGATATTCGCAAAAGTGTAAAGATAAGCAAAAAAATGATTTCAGATGATTATTATGCGCGTAAAATAGAATTGTGTTATATAACTCTCCTTAGTGGCATAGATAATTTAAATGAATTTCTAAAAAAAAATTATTATAATATTATTCCAAATCTTAAAGATTCTTATAAACCAGTTATCGCTAAAAAATTAGATAAATGGACTCGAGTTATGAGAAATTCACTTATACATGGTGATTTTTTTATGTTTGGATTTATTTTTCTTGAAGGAACCTTGTATAATAATGAAAAACTTGTTAATTACGAGGGACTAAGTGTAATTTGTGATTATAGTATTGTTGATGAAAACCCTAGTTTTAATGGCTTAAATAAAGAAAAATATTTTTCAGATGAAGTCATCATTATGCTTCGATTGCTCTATAATAAAAATTTGAGTATCGAAAACTTAAAAGAGTTAGGTCAGTTAAATTATCTTGACAAAGAATTAAAATTAAGAACGGATGGAAAAATGTCCGTTGAAAATATTACTAATTTAACTATTGAAAATTTAATGAAAAATGAAGAATTTATCACTTATCATTACAAAAAATGGAAAACTCATTTAGTAGACTGTTTGGGGCAATTTCATTTTAATATCGCCTTGCTTATCAAAGAAATATACAACCAACACCTTGAATATTTCGAAAGTTCATATCATAATACTGCTAAGTTAAGCGAGACAAATTTAGAAATTGTCTGATTATTGGCTGAAATCTTTAAATAATGTATGCTTTCCAAAAGGAAAGGTAGTCAACTTAGGAGATTTTATGCGTAAAAATATCGGACATACAGTTAT
>JBMDXV010000079.1:0-10255 GCA_048594525.1 Gammaproteobacteria bacterium
GACAAGCCGTTCTTATTACCGATTGAAGATGTATTCTCCATTTCAGGACGTGGAACGGTTGTAACTGGTCGGGTCGAACGCGGGATTGTCAAAGTAGGCGAAGTGGTTGAAGTCGTGGGAATGAGACCCACCCAAGAAACAACGGTAACGGGCGTAGAGATGTTCCGTAAGCTCCTTGATGAAGGTCGCGCAGGAGATAACGTTGGGGTATTGGTAAGAGGCTTAAAGCGTGAAGACGTTGAGCGTGGACAAGTGTTGTGTCACAAAGGCTCCATCAAGCCCCACACGAAGTTTGAAGCCGAAGTGTATGTTCTGTCAAAAGAAGAGGGAGGGCGTCACACGCCGTTTTTCAAAGGCTATCGCCCGCAGTTTTATTTTAGAACGACGGACGTGACAGGCGCAGTAGAGTTACCCGCCGGAGTCGAGATGGTGATGCCCGGAGACAACATCAAGATGGTAGTCGAGTTGATTGTACCGATCGCGATGGAAGAAGGCTTACGCTTTGCGATACGTGAAGGCGGAAAAACAGTTGGAGCGGGAGTGGTTGCGAAGATATTTGCGTAATCCCCCCTTAATCCCCCCTTATGAAGGGGGGCGAGAGCCCTGGCTTTCTTGGTAAACTGACTAAGAGAGAAGGGGCGAGAACCTGAGGTGATTTCTTGGCTCCCTTAATAAGGGAGCTGTCACGAAGTGACTGAGGGATTATTTTCGCTTAATTAGGAATGAAAATGCAAGAGCAAAAAATTAGAATTCGATTAAAATCTTTTGACCATCGTTTAATTGACGATGCTGTGAAAGGGATTGTCGATACCGCTAAACGAACAGGCGCACAAGTGATTGGCCCGATTCCTTTGCCGACGAAAAAAGAGCGTTGGACGGTACTCGTTTCTCCCCACGTGAACAAAGATGCCCGGGATCAATATGAAATTAGAACGCATCTGCGTTTGATTGATATTGTGGCTAACCCTTCAACCGTCGATGCGCTGATGAAATTAGATTTGGCGTCAGGGGTAGACGTTAAAATTAATTTGAGGTAGAATACGCGCCCTCATTGTTTTAAGTTTGAAAAACAGGGCCTGTCAACCGTAACAGGCTCGTAGAAAGGATAATAAAAATGACATTAGGTTTAATTGGCCGCAAGTGCGGCATGTCTCGCCTTTTCACTGAAGAAGGTGTCTCGATCCCCGTGACTTTGATTCAGGTCGATCCCCATTATGTCTCTCAGGTTAAAACTGTTGAGGGCGAGGGATACACGGCTGTTCAAGTGACGACGGGTTCCAAAAAAAGATCTCATATCAATAAACCCGAAGCAGGCCATTTTGCGAAAGCAAATGTTGAGCCCGGCATAGGCCTATGGGAATTTAGATTAGCTGCGGATGAAGCAACGGCGCACACATTAGGTTCGTCTTACCATTTGGATATCTTAAAAGAAGGCGAATATGTGGATGTGGCAGGCGTCACAAAAGGACGAGGATTCGCAGGAACAGTAAAACGCCACCATTTTAGAACACAGGACATGACGCATGGTAACTCGCGTTCACATCGTGTGCCGGGCTCTATCGGCCAAAACCAAACACCGGGCCGGGTTTTTAAAGGTAAGAAAATGGCGGGTCACCTGGGTGTAGATAACAGAACGATTCAAGGCCTGAAAGTCATTAAGATTGATAAAGAGCAGAATTTGCTTGTTGTGAAGGGGAGTGTTCCCGGTGCAGAGACCGGTGTGCTCATGATTACTTCATCAGTGAAAGCGTGAGGGGTAAGAGATGGATTTAGTAATATTAGATAATGCCCAAAAAGAAGTGGGAAAAGTTGAGTTGTCCGATGCAATTTTTGCGCGCCCCTATAGCGAAGCCTTGGTGCATCAGGTGGTGACAACGTACATGACAAATGCACGCCAAGGGACAAAGGCCCAAAAAACCCGCGCGGAAGTGAGAGGGGGAGGCGTTAAGCCTTGGAAACAAAAAGGAACAGGCCGTGCGCGTGCCGGAACCAGTCGGAGTCCTTTGTGGCGTAAAGGGGGCGTGATCTTTGCAGCCAAGCCTCAGGATCATGAACAAAAAGTAAATCGTAAAATGCATCGCGCGGCTTTATCTGCCGTCTTGTCTGAGTTGATTAGGCAGAACAGATTGCTGGTCGTCAATCAATTTGAGCTGGAATCCCATAAAACCAAAGACTTGGTGGGGTGGCTCAAAAAGATGGATTTACAAGATGTGTTAATTATCGTTCCTGAAGTGGATGAAAAAATGTATCTCGCATCACGCAACATTTATGGTGTGGATATTCGGGATGGTTATGATGTCGATGTAGTGAGCCTGATTGCTTACAAAAAAGTGCTCATGACGCCGGAAGTTTTAAAAATGATTGAGGAGAAGCTGGCATGAACCAAGAAAGATTATTGCGCTTACTCATTTCTCCCTTAATGACTGAAAAATCTTATCGCTTTGACGGTGAAAATCAGCAAGTTGTGTTTATTGTTGCAAAAGATGCAAATAAAGGTGAAATCAAGCAGGCGATTGAGTTTGTATTTAATGTTAAGGTCGATGCAGTGCGGACTTTAAACATGAAAGGCAAAAAGCGTCGTTTTGGCAAAATGCAGGGTAAAACACAAGACTGGAAAAAAGAGTATGTGCGTCTTGAAAAAGATTAAAAAATTGATTTCTGACTCTCTGAGGATTGATAAAAAGTAACTATAACGATGGCAATTATTCAATGTAAACCGACTTCTCCTGCAAGACGCTTTGTAATCAAGATCCAAAATCCTGAGCTTCACAAAGGGAAACCTTTTGCGGCTTTAGTGGCCAAGCAGTCTAAAACAGGGGGTCGCAATAGCGGTGGGCGTATTACCACCCGTCACCATGGCGGCGGACACAAGCAACAATATCGTTTGATTGATTTCAGACGAAATAATGATGGCATTTCAGGGGTCGTCGAGCGGCTTGAATACGATCCAAACCGCACGGCTTATATTGCTTTGATTAAGTATATCAATGGTGCGCGTGCTTATATTGTTGCGCCAAAAGATTTAAAAGTGGGAGATCCTGTCGTATCCGGTAGCGATGCGCCGATCAAAATTGGAAATTGCCTCCCTTTGCGGAATATTCCAATTGGAAGTTTTGTTCACTGTGTAGAGCTCAAGCCTGGAAAAGGTGCTCAGATCGCACGTACAGCAGGGGCGACCGTCCAATTAATCGCAAAAGAAGGGCAATACGCTGTTCTGCGTTTACGATCCGGTGAAATGCGTAAAATTTTAGTAGATTGTCGTGCGACCATGGGCGAAGTATCTAATTCTGAGCATAATTTGCGCTCACTTGGAAAAGCAGGCGCGTCCCGTTGGCGCGGCATTCGTCCTACCGTTCGCGGTGTGGTCATGAATCCCGTTGACCATCCCCATGGAGGAGGAGAAGGAAAAACAGCTGCAGGCCGTCATCCTGTTTCGCCTTGGGGTCAAAAAACGAAGGGATTAAAAACGCGTCGTAACAAACGCACCAGCAATATGATTATGCAACGCCGTAATAAGAAATAAGAGAGGGGAAGAAAAGTGTCACGTTCATTAAAAAAAGGTCCCTTTGTTGATCTGCATCTCTTGAAGAAAGTGATCGACTCAGTTGAAACCAAGAGTAGGAAACCCATTAAGACCTGGTCTCGTCGTTCGATGATTATACCTGATATGATTGGGCTTACGATTGCAGTCCATAATGGCCGTCAGCATGTTCCTCTGTTTATTACCGATAATATGGTCGGTCATAAGCTGGGTGAGTTTGTATTAACAAGAACCTTTCGCGCTCATTCGGGCGATCGCAAAGCGAAATAATAGAGGTTGAAATGGAACAAATTTGTGCACATTTGAAGAATATAAGGATGTCCGATCAAAAAGCACGCTTAGTCGTGGATTTGGTTCGGGGGAAACGAGTGCAGCAAGCGCTGGAAATTTTGACTTTTAGTTCAAAAAAATCTGCCACATATGTCAAAGCTGTGATAGAATCCGCGCTCGCTAATGCAGAACACAATTACGGTAGAGACGTGGATAACTTAAAAGTAGACCGGATTGTTGTCAACCAAGCAGTGAGTTTTAAACGTTTTCGTGCGCGTGCAAAAGGTCGCGGTAACCGTATTACCAAAAGGGGATGTCATATCTCGGTTTGGTTAACTGAAGTAGTAGAAGGATAAGGCAATGGGACAAAAGATAAATCCAATTGGTTTACGCTTAGGAATTGTGCGTGAATGGGACTCAGTATGGTATTCCGATAGTAAGCACTTTGCGAAAAAGTTGCTGGCGGATATCAAAGTGCGTGAGTTCTTAAATAAAGAATTGCTTCAGGCTTCGGTTAGCCGTATTAAGATTGAGCGTCCCGCTGATAATGTGAAAGTGACGGTGTATTCAGCACGCCCCGGTGTGATTATTGGTAAAAAAGGCGAAGACATTGAGCGTTTGAAAAAAAGCGTCACACAGATGACGGGTGTGCCTGCTCACATTACCATTGAAGAAGTGAAAAGACCGGAGCTCGATGCTAAATTAGTGGCCATGAACATTGCCGGGCAATTGGAAAAACGGGTCATGTTTCGTAAAGCCATGAAGCGCGCGGTGCAAAATGCCATGAAAATGGGTGCTTTGGGAATCAAAGTATGTGTATCGGGTCGTTTGGGCGGAGCTGAAATTGCACGTTCTGAATGGTGTCGTGAAGGTCGCGTTCCCCTTCATACGCTGCGGGCAGATATCGATTATGCGGTTTATGAAGCCCACACAACCTATGGGGTTTTAGGGGTAAAAGTATGGATTTTCCGGGGAGAAATTCTGCCCGGTAAAAAACAGGGCGAGCAAGTGATGGAAGAAGGTGCAGAGCGCGCTTCTCCCAGAAAGGCAGGCCGTCGTCCGGGTAGGGGAGATAAATAATGCTGCAGCCGAAAAAAACAAAATATCGTAAGCAACAAAAATTGCGCAATCGCGGCATCGCAACACGAGGCGCTGCGGTAAGCTTTGGTGAGTTTGGTTTGAAAGCAACCGATCATGGAAGGATTACGGCACGGCAAATTGAAGCCGCGCGTCGGGCGATTAATCGTTGTTTAAAAAGAGGCGGTAAAGTTTGGATTAGGATTTTTCCCGATAAACCGATCACGCAAAAGCCGCTTGAAGTCCGTATGGGAAGCGGGAAAGGAAACGTTGAATATTGGGTGGCTCAAATTCAACCCGGAAAAGTACTCTATGAAATTGAAGGTGTGCCGGAGGAGCTTGCGCGCGAAGCATTTCGCTTAGGTGCTGCGAAGTTACCTGTTGCGACCACCTTTGTAACAAGGACGGTCTTGTAATGAAAGCATCAGAATTAAAAGATAAATCAACTGAAGAACTCCAAGCACTTGTCGTTGAGAAGCTGAGAGAGCAACTCAACCTACGGGTTCAACGGGCTGCAGGTCAACCCATCAAGTCGCACCTCTTTAAAGCGGCACGTCGTAATATTGCAAGAGCTAAAACAGTTTTAGCGAAGAAAGGTGGAAAGTAAAATGGTAGAGGTTAAAAAAACAGAAGGCGCCCCTCAAAAAATATCCAAAACCTTGGAAGGGGTAGTGGTCAGCGACAAAATGGATAAAACAATTGTGGTATTGGTTGAGCGTAAGGTTCGCCATCCCAAGTATGAGAAAATTTTAACCCGTTCCAGCAAGTTTCATGTCCATGACGAAAAAAGCGAAGCAAAAATGGGGGATACCGTTTTGATTAAAGAGTCTCGTCCGATTTCTAAAACCAAAGCTTGGGTTTTGGTGAGCATCATTGAACAGGCTAAATAAGCATTCTAGACACAAGGGTAATTGATATGATTCAAATGCAAACAGAACTTGATGTAGCGGACAATAGCGGTGCGAAAATTGTCGAGTGCATTAAGGTATTAGGAGGCTCAAAACGTCGCTACGCAGGCGTGGGCGATATTATTAAGATTACGGTAAAAGAAGCCATTCCACGCGGTCGCGTTAAAAAGGGAGAGGTTCTCTTTGCAGTGGTGGTGAGAACGAAATCAGGTGTGAGACGTCTCGACGGCTCCCTCATTCGTTTTGATACCAATGCAGTGGTGCTCTTAAATGCAAAACATGAACCCATTGGAACTCGTATCTTCGGGCCTGTTACGCGTGAGCTTCGGACAGAAAAGTTTATGAAGATTGTTTCGCTTGCACCAGAAGTTTTGTAGGGGATAGGAATGAATAAAATGAAATCAGGTGATCAGGTCATCCTCATCACTGGGAAGGATAAGGGTAAAGTGGGAAAGGTCTTGCGTGTACTGGGAGATCGTTTTATTGTGGAAGGCTTAAACCTCGTGAAAAAGCATGTTCGTCCTAATCCCAATAAAAATATTGAAGGCGGGATTATTACAAAAGAAGCCTCTATCCATGTCTCAAATATTGCGATCTACAACGCCGAAACTGCAAAAGCGGATCGTGTGGGAATCAAAATTGAAGCAGACGGTAAAAAGGTCCGGTTTTATAAATCAAATCAAAAAGTGATTGGCTAGGGAAGGGATAAAAGATGGCACGTTTACGCGAATATTATCAAAATCAAGTGGTCAAAACCATGCAAGAACGTTTTAAATATGAAAATGTGATGCAGGTTCCAAAGATTCAAAAAATTACGTTGAATATGGGTGTCGGCGAAGCATCACGTGATAAAAAATTAATTGATTTTGCAGTGACCGATATGACTGCAATTTCAGGGCAAAAACCGATTGTCACCTTAAGCCGTAAATCGATCGCAGGGTTTAAAATTCGGGATGGTTGGCCCATTGGCTGCAAAGTGACCCTGCGCGGCAAGCGGATGTTTGAGTTTTTAGATCGCTTGGTTTCCATTGCCATTCCTCGGATTAGAGACTTTCGTGGTTTAAATGGCCGCTCTTTTGACGGACGCGGCAATTATAGCATGGGTGTGAAAGAACAGATTATTTTTCCTGAGATTGATTATGACAAAGTCGATAAAATTCGCGGGATGGATATTACAATTACAACAACAGCTAAAACGGATGAAGAAGCAAAAGCATTGCTCCTCGCGTTTGGCTTTCCTTTAAAAGACTAAGTGAGGAGATATGGCTAAGCTTTGTATTATTGAGCGTGAACTAAAAAGAGAAAAATTAGTGGCACGCTATGCGAAAAAACGACAAGCGTTAAAAGCAGTGATTATCAGCACGACTGCATCTCAAGAAGAGAAATGGAATGCACAAGTGGCTTTGCAGTCTTTGCCCAAGAACTCAAGCGTGATTCGACTGCGTAGAAGATGTCAAATGACAGGCAGACCGCATGGTGTGTACCGTAAGTTTGGCTTAGGGCGTAATAAATTAAGGGAAATGGCCATGTTTGGCCAAGTCCCCGGCTTGACTAAAGCAAGTTGGTAATTAAGGAAGAGAACGATGACAATGCAAGATCCGATCGCTGACATGATCACAAGAATTCGTAATGCGCAACGCGCCCATCATGATGTTGTGGAAATGCCCTCTTCAAAACTGAAGGTTTCTATTGCAAAACTGTTGCAGGAAGAAGGGTATATCGCGGAAATAAATGTAAATGAGGCCGTTAAGCCTACGTTAAAAATTAGGCTCAAATATTATAATGAAAAGCCGGTGATCAGCTTGCTTGAGCGGGTCAGTAAATCAGGCCTGAGAATTTATCGCCCCATGAATCAGCTCCCTAAAGTCATGGGTGGGTTTGGCGTAGCTGTGGTTTCCACGTCTAAAGGTGTGATGACGGATCGTCAGGCTAAAAAATTAGGTTTAGGCGGCGAAGTGTTATTCTTTGTTGCATAAGGAAATGAGGATAAAAGATGTCAAGAATTGCAAATAAACCCATCGTTGTTCCCAATGGTGTCACCGTGGCCTTATCGCCTGCTCGGGTTGAAGTAAAAGGCGCTAAAGGGGTGTTGTCTTGTCCTATCCATGCTGCCGTAAAACTGGAGCAAGAGGGAAGCCAATTGATCGTTAAATTTGATGTGGCCGATAGAGAATCAAAAATGCACGCCGGTTCCTTACGTGCGAATGTTGCCAATATGGTGATGGGCGTCAGTCAAGGTTTTGAAATAAAATTAACTTTAGTCGGAGTGGGATATCGCGCAAAAGCACAAGGAAACAAACTGAATCTTTCTTTAGGCTTTTCACATCCGATTGATCATGAGTTACCTAGCGGCATTACGGTTGACACGCCTACTCAAACAGAAATTATTTTAAAGGGATCAGACCGCGTTGTATTGGGGCAAACTGCTGCCGAGATTCGGGGCTATCGTCCTCCTGAACCCTATAAAGGGAAAGGAATCCGGTATGCTGATGAAAAAATTATTTTGAAAGAAACTAAGAAAAAGTAAGAGAGTAATAAACATGGATAAAAAAGAAGCGAGACAAAGACGTGCATTGCGCACTCGCAAGCATATTGCAGAGTTGCGTCAAGTTAGCATTTCGATCCACCGTACGCCCCGCCATATTTATGCCTATCTCATTTCAGCAGATAGAAGTAAGACTTTGGCCGCAGCCTCAACTTTGGATGCAGGAATTCGTGGGGCTGTCAAAACTGCAACAGGTAATGTTGAAGCCGCAAAGCTCGTCGGTAAACTGATTGCAGAGCGTGCCTTGGCTTTAGGAATTAAAGACGTTGCTTTTGACCGTTCCGGATTTAAGTATCACGGCCGGGTGAAAGCATTGGCGGATAGTGCTCGCGAAGCGGGTCTTACATTTTAAGGAAAAGCAAAGATGGCAACAAATGTAGTTGAGAAAGAAGTAGAAGCCCTGTCTAATCAACAGCAAGGTGCATACGTTGAGAAGTTGATTTCAGTGAATCGTCACACCAAGGTGGTGAAGGGTGGGCGCATTATGACGTTCGGCGCGCTTGTCGTGGTGGGTGATAAAAACGGGCGAGTGGGATTTGGTCATGGTAAGGCGCGTGAAGTTCCGGTTGCCATTCAAAAAGCCATGGACGCGGCGCGTAAGAATATGGTTACGATCCATCTCAATAATGGTACGCTGTGGCATCCTATTAAAAATAAGTTTGGCGCATCTCAGGTTTATATGCAGCCTGCGTCAGAGGGAACCGGGATTATTGCAGGGGGCGCCATGCGAGCTGTATTTGAGGTGCTCGGTGTCCATAACGTTTTAGCGAAAACATATGGGTCCACTACACCGGGGAACGTCGTGCGGGCAACCATTAACGGTTTGTGCAATATGTCAACGCCTGAAGTCGTTGCAGGCAAACGCAGCAAAACTGTTGCTGAAATTGTGGAGTAAATCATGGTAGCAAAGAAAAAAATGATGACCGTTAAATTAGTAGCCAGTCCCATTAATCGTTTAGCAGCGCATAAAGCCTCTGTTCGGGGCCTCGGGCTTAAAAAAATTGGCCAAAGCGTGCAGGTTGAAGATACCGCTTGTACACGGGGCATGGTCAAAAAAGTATCTTATCTTGTTAAAGTTGAGGAATCATAATGCAGTTAAATACATTATCTCCCGCTGTAGGCTCTAAAAAAGCACCGAAAAGACTTGGCCGAGGAATTGGCTCAGGAACAGGTAAAACCGCGGGGAAAGGACACAAAGGGCAAAGAGCACGCGCAGGCGGATACCATAAAGTAGGCTTTGAAGGCGGACAAATGCCGATGCAGCGTCGCTTACCGAAGTTTGGCTTTATTTCTCAAAAAGCATTGGTTCGACGTGAAGTGCGCTTGACAGATCTCGCTCGCTTGGATGCAGAGGTGATTGATCTTGTCGTATTGCAAGAAAATGGTCTGGTTACCAGTAATACCAAGTATGTCAAAGTATTTTTGGATGGAGACATTAAAAAAGCAATCACCCTACAAGGCCTTGCAATTACAGCAGGTGCCAAAAAAGCCATTGAAGCGGCTGGCGGCAAGGTTCTTTAAGCATGCGAGGATCTTCTTTCTTTGCCCAATCTTCGGGCTTTGTTGAGCTGAGGAAGCGGATTTTTTTCGTTTTAATTGGACTCTTGGTGTATCGCTTTGGTTCTTATATCTTAGTGCCTGGAGTTGATACATTAAAGCTGGCTAACTTTTTTAATTCTCAAGGGAATACGGTTTTAGGGCTGTTTAATGTATTTTCTGGCGGAGCCTTATCGAGGATGAGTATCCTTGCCTTGGGGATTATGCCGTATATTTCAGCATCTATTATTATTCAATTATTATCGGCAGTCGTTCCGAAACTGACGGAGCTTAAAAAAGAAGGCGCAGCGGGGCAGCGTAAAATTGTTCAATACACGCGGTATGGTACGCTTTTTTTAGGATTATTTCAGTCGCTCG
>JBMDXV010000008.1:0-4037 GCA_048594525.1 Gammaproteobacteria bacterium
GTCAGCGACGAGGCAATTAAGATAGTTGAAAATGAGTTAAATAATAGACCAAGAAAATGCCTATCGTACAAAAGTCCTGCTCAGATTTTGGTATCTAAAAAAAGGTGACAAAGTTGCGATAACGAGTTGGATGCGCCCAAAAAATTAAATGCTGGGCTGCATCGCTGAGGCTGGGATAAACCGGGATTTCGTCTTTTAGCTTGGGATACGCTGCTAAAGTCCGCAGGCCCTTGCCAGTTTTGACGAGCGCAAAAGGCATGCCGAGGGCCTGAGCGGCTTCATAGTCGCGAAAACTATCGCCGATGAATAAAGCGTATTCAGGGGCAATGTGTAAGGCATTGCAAATTTCGGTTAACAATCCGGGTTTGGGTTTGCGGCAGGCACAATCGTCATCCGGGCCATGGGGGCAAAGGGCGAGGTAGTTGATTTTCCCGCCTTTTGCCTCAAGGAGCGTGTTTAATTTTTCGTGCATTGCGTTAAGCGTATCTTGTGTAAACAGACCACGCGCGACGCCTGATTGATTCGTCGCCATAGCAACGCGATAACCAGCTTTGTGCAGGGAGGCGATTGCATCGATGCTTCCGGGGATCGGCATAAATTCAGAGACGGACTTTACAAAATCATCGCGATCTTCATTAATGACGCCATCGCGATCCAAAATAATAAGCTGAGGCACGCTCACCCTCATCAGCGACTGAGCTTAGTTGGAAAAAGATTCATCGTCGCCCAAAAGCTCTTTATCTTCAAGATAGTTATATAGCGTTTGCGCATGGCAGCCAATCAATTTGGCAATGGAGGCTTTACTGATTTTCAGCGCGAGATATTTTTTAATTTCAGGAAGATGCTTATCGAGTTTACGACTCTTATTTTTACGGCCTTTGGGTCGTCCGAGTGGAACACCTGAGAGCGTCCGTTTTTCAAAGGGCTCGCTGTTACGACGTTCTTCATAATCATTTTCTGCTTCTTCTAAAAAACTTAAGAAGGTTTTGGTATCAATCAAATCCGCTGTGCTGAAAGTGCGATCGTGTTTCAAAATCCGCAAGTTCAAGCCTTTCTTTGCCAGAAGTTCTACAATCTCAAGGAGTTGACTGGTTGAACGCGCGAGATTCAAAGCCTCAAAGGTGATTAAGGTCTCCCCTTTTTTCATATTCTTAATCATCGACGCCAATGCTCGCAATTTCCAATCAATGCGATTTGCTTGTTCATCTTCAATAAACGCCTTAGGCTTTAAACTTTCTTTTTTAAGGAGAGAGTCAATCGCTGCCTTTGCACTTTCATTATCCCCTTGCTCTGCATTCGCCAAATAAATATATGCCATTTTATTTCCTTAATGTTACTAATCCAGGGTGGGCCAGTAATATTTTTCGTGGATTCTATTATAAGAAAAATCGAGATGCAAGACTTCATACAAACATATTTTTATTCGCTCGACGCTGACCATAATTTCTCAATTTCATAATAAGCGCGTGTTTCCGGCAACATAATGTGCACGATCACGTTTCCTAAATCCACGAGAATCCATTCACGATTTTCTTGTCCTTCCACCCCTAATATTGCAATAGACTGCTTTTTTGCTACCTCTATAACATAATTTGCGAGTGCGCGCGTGTGCTGCGTAGAATGGCCGCTTGCAAGAATCATAACATCACACACCGACGTGAATGTTTTAACATCGAGGAGCTGAATATTTTCAGCTTTCTTCTCTTCTAAAACCATTCTGACCTGTTCGCTGACGAAAGCGGAATCCATAAAATAACCATCAAAAAAAGAGAAGCATTGTAAACAGGATCACAAAAGAGGACAAGCCCTGTTTTAATAACGCGCTTTCTGCTACAGTAGGCTTTTTATAAACTGCGGGGTAAGCGAGAGATGGCACGTGTTTTTGTAATAGGCGGCGCAACGCTTGATATGATTATCCAGTATGAAGACATGGAAACCTTAATTCACGAGCGCTTAGGCTTTACGCAGTCTTATTTACTCCTGGAAGAAGGCAAAAAAATCGAAGTCCTCGAACAACAAAATGCGAGTGGCGGTGGCGCGACAAATGCAGCCGTTGCATTTAAACGTCAGGGTTATGAGGTTGCGTTATTCTGCAAGCTCGGAAAAGACGCCGCAGGAGAGATAATTTATCGTGAGTTAAAAGATTACGGACTTGACCTCTCTGCGGTCCGTTATGATCAAAAACTGGGAACGGCCACCTCCTTTGTGGTACCCTCTTTGAAAGCAGATCGGACTGTTTTTGCCTATCGTGGTGCAAACGCCAATCTGTTAGCAGAAGACCTGCCCCTTTCACACATTCAAGGCGCGCGCTTTTTATACATTACCTCGCTCAGTAAAGCTTCTGCCGGGCATCTTCCGAAAATTGTCAAGCACGCCCATCAGCAAGGCATTAAAGTGGCCGTGAACCCCGGAGTCAGTCAATTAAAACGGGGTGGGGATTCTTTAAAAGACAGCCTCGCCTATATTGATATTTTGATTTTGAATGAGGAAGAAGCCAAAACCTTCATGGCGTCTCTGTTACAAGAAGAAGCCGCAAAGCTCTCGTCCGACGATCCCACCCTGTTCACAAAATTAAATCGAGGCAGCGTAAGCCAAGCTTATTTTAATTTACGTGAATTTTTTCAAGCCGTCTTAAAGTTGGGCGTGCAGCTTGTCGTGGTCACAAATGGCAGCGAAGGCGTGTATGTCGCCACTCCCGAGGAGATTTATTATCACGAAGCGCCCACGGTAAAAGTCGTGAATACACTCGGCGCAGGCGATGCCTTCGGATCCGGGTTTGCAGGCACCTGGTATGAAACAGGCGATATCAAATTTTCAATTCGTGCCGGGATTGTAAACAGCGCTGCGGTGATTGCGCATCCTGATGCGAAAACAGGCTTATTGACGCAAGGAGAACTCCACAACAAAGTGAAGGCTTTGCCCCAGGGGCTTTTGAAAAAACTATTATAAAGAAAAAATACCACGGCTCGAAGTAGCGCGTTGTAAACGATCATGAATGGCTGCCCACTCCGGAGCGTGAAGTGGTGTTTCTAATAAAATTAGCTCCGCGCCTTTAGAATCAGCAGCCCTCAAGGCTGCATACAGCTCGAAAGCATATTTTTCCGGCGTAGGAGGCATGGGCTGCCACGAGAGATGACGCGCAAATTCGGGTTGGGGAGACTGGGCTAAAACGACGAGGGAATCTGCCCGATCGAGAAAGCGGGGTAAGTCTTTGATATCAAAGAGTTGTAAAGGCGTGCGAGGGGCATAATGGGTGGGCAGCAAGCCCGGAGCTCGTGTTTGAGTGTGCACTGTGGGAAATGCGAGCGGTTCGCCGAGGCAGTTTTCTAGTTCTCCTTGAAGGATCATTCCTTGACGTAAGAGCGTAAAGGGTCTCGCATGCAAGTCGAGGATGGTCGATTCAATGCCAATGGATGTGCGGCCTCCTGGCAGAATAAAGTCCACTTTTTGGCCGAGTTCTGCCAGCACGGCGGATTCTTCAGTAGGGCTGATTCTGCCGAAGGCGTTGGCGGAAGGGGCAACGAGGCCTCCCCCAAATGCGTTCAGTAATTCCAACGCCAAGGGATGATTCGGCATACGAAGGGCGACGGTGTCTTGGCCGCCTGTCACTTCACTTAAGACGCTGTCCTGTTTTTTTAGGATTAAAGTTAAAGGGCCGGGCCAGAACGCTTGAGCTAAACGATAAGCGGCATCGGGAATATCTTTTGCCCACGCTTCTAATTCTGCCAGGGTACCAATGTGTACGATCAAAGGGTGATCGATCGGGCGGCCTTTGGCTGCAAAGACTTTGCGAACTGCAGCGGGATTGCTGGCATCTGCCGCAAGGCCATAGACTGTTTCAGTCGGCAGGCCGATGAGGCCCCCTTGTTTCAAGAGGGAGAGGGCTTTTTTTATGTCTGGGGTCATGTTGCTAAAGTCATGAGGCTAGCGTTACCGCCTGAGGCTGTGGTATTCACACTCACCACCCGCTCCACCGCAAGGCGTGGTAAATAATAAGGCCCGCCAGCTTTGGGACCTGTTCCCGATAAGCCTTGTCC
>JBMDXV010000080.1:0-3022 GCA_048594525.1 Gammaproteobacteria bacterium
CTGAACGTACGGGTGCAGTTATATTCAAAACAGATTTAAATGTTGCCCGGTATACCTCAGGAAACATTGCGCGCTTAGGCGTGAATACTGCGAATATTTCTTATCCGGCTGCAATAGAAAGTAATGTTTTTTTTGTGAATAATAGTATTCCTGATGATGACATGCGAGATGTAGGCTCATTTGCAAAAGCTTACCCTGAAATTTTAGACTTTTATGAAAGAGAAGTAGTGCGAGGGCGGTATAGCGCGAAAAACGGAAACATTTCATTTGTCCCTGATGCAGATCAATCTGTTCGTTTGGGCATGGGCATAGTTTCCAGTGCTGTGCGTTCTTTGTGTTTATTGACTTATTGGTTAAGTTATTATGCTGAAAAAGAGGGCAATATTCTTATTATTGATGAGCCGGAACTTAATATTCACCCTAGCAATCAACGAATGTTTGCTCGTTTTTTAGTGAAGTTAGTTAATGCAGGCGTGTATGTTTTTGTTACTACGCATAGTGACGTCATCATTCGAGAGTTTAATTCACTGATTATGCTTAACAATAACATGCCTCATCGCGATGAAGTTGCTAGAAAATATCGCTATGGCATTGAAGAAAAGCTTGATCCTCAAAACGTTATACTCTATATCACAAAAAAAGAAGGCTTGGGTGTTAAGTTAGAAGCAGGGGAAGTCGACCCCAAATATGGTTTAGACGTAGAAAGTTTCGATGATACTTTTTTGAGTATTGATGACATGCAAAATGATCTTTTATTTGGGGATAGCTGATGCACAACTATGATCGTGTTCGCCAAGTATTAGAGGAAATTTTTAATCCTAGCTTACAACTTTCTAGAGAAGATTCTTGCATTTTGTTATCTGAACTCAATAAAGATTCAGGAATAAAACAGGTTAAGTTCAGGGATGCTTCACAAGCATTTGGAATTAAATTTGATAAAGCTGCATTTCCTGGAAAAGTATTTAAAGATAACCTTCCGGTGTGCGATGCTATTCTTTTCTCTAAAGCAGCGAGTAATGCCTTTATTCTGTGTTGTGAGCTTAAAAGTTCAGATCAAAATGCAAAAGCAGCCCAACAATTATTAGCTGCGGATTGCTTTTTAGATTATTTAAAAAGTTTACTATTAAAGAATCCGAAATATGGCCTGGATATAAGTGAATGGAGCAGAAGGTATTTTATGTTTATCTATAAAGGTCGTGGAAACACCCGAAGTTTAATAAACAAAAAGAGGAAACGTTATGGTCACTCGACGCCTTCTGACCCTAAAAAAATTAGTTTGAATGAATACGATCAAGTGAGTTTAACCACATTAATGCAGTAAATGAGGAAAGGAAAAATGGCAACCGCAATCGACACTTATCACTTCGACATCTATCGCTACGACCCGGAGCAAGAGGGAAAACCGCGTATGCAACACTATACGCTCGACATTCCAAAGGGCTCGAGCATCATGCTGCTTGCGGCCATTGAAAAGCTCAAAGAGCAAGATCCCAGTATCGCGCTGCGTCGCTCTTGTGCGGAAGGCGTGTGTGGCTCCGACGGGATGAATGTGAACGGTAAAAATCGGCTGGCGTGTATCACCCAGCTTTCCACCTTAGGCAAGAAAATTACGCTGCGGCCTTTGCCGGGCTTGCCTGTGATTCGTGATCTTGTTGTGGATATGACGCAATTCTATAAACAATATGAAAAAGTGAAGCCGTATTTACAGCCCACCGAACCTCCTCCTGCGAAGGAATATTTGCAGTCGCCTGAAGATCGGGCGAAATTAGATGGCTTGTACGAGTGCATTTTATGTGCGTGCTGCACAACGAGTTGCCCCTCGTTCTGGTGGAATCCCGAAAAATTTGTGGGCCCGGCGGGTTTGTTGCAAGCCTATCGTTTTGTGATTGATAGCCGGGATTCGGCGACGGATGAGCGCCTCTCTGATCTGCAAGACCCTTTTAGTTTATTCCGATGCCGCGGCATTATGAATTGCGTGGATGTCTGTCCGAAAGGTTTGAATCCCACCAAGGCGATTGGCAAATTACGCTCTATGATGTTACAAAAATCAATCTAGTTAACCGGGAAAATAATAATGCAAGGATACACAAAAACCTCAGAACTCGATGGTGATAACGCGGCTTATTTAGAAAATCTGTATGAAACCTATCTCGATGATCCCAGTGCGGTGGATGCGAAGTGGAAGGCCTATTTCGATGGCATAAAAGGGTCAGCCGTAGAAGAAAAACACAGTGCCGTGCGCGAGGCTTTTGCTGAGCTTGCCCGGCATCCGCAGGTTTGCGGACGGGAGGGTGGCGAATCGGCAGAAGAGGGATATCGCAAAAAAGGGCATCTCCTTGCTAAGACGGATGTGCTGGGTCTCACAAAGCTGCCGTCTATTGCAGAAGTGGGCCTGGACCCTAGTCTAAAAGCAATGCAAGCGATT
Organism: Gammaproteobacteria bacterium; assembly: GCA_048594525.1. GTDB lineage: Bacteria > Pseudomonadota > Gammaproteobacteria > Francisellales > CACEW01 > JAJZUD01. The sequence goes on from JBMDXV010000080.1 coordinate 2,426, forward strand.
TATTGTGATACTGTCGGTTATGAATTCATGTATATTGAAGATGAGGCTCGGCGGGAATGGCTCCGCACGCGGATTGAAGCGCCTGAAAAGATCAATGCGGAGACGCAAAAATGGCTGTTGCAGCAACTCATTGCCGCCGATGGTTTGGAAAAATATTTGGGAACGCAATACGTGGGCCAAAAGCGGTTTTCGCTAGAAGGGGGCGACGCCTTTATTCCCATGATGAATGCTTTAATTGAACGCTCCAGCACATTGGGCGCGAAAGAAGTGATTATCGGCATGGCGCATCGGGGTCGCTTGAATGTGCTTGTCAATGTGATGGGCAAACCTCCCAAGGATTTATTTGCAGAGTTTGAAGGAAAACAAGCACGCACTTGTGTGGCAGGCGACGTAAAGTATCACAACGGTTTTTCTTCAGATATCAAAGTGAAAGAAGAAAAAGTCCATTTATCTTTGGCCTTTAACCCGTCTCATTTAGAAATTGTGTCGCCCGTGGTCGAGGGATCGGTGCATGCGCGGCAAGCTCGCCGTCACCATAACACCGATCAAGTGCTCGCCCTCCAAGTGCATGGAGACGCCGCGTTTTCAGGTCAGGGC
>JBMDXV010000081.1:0-2204 GCA_048594525.1 Gammaproteobacteria bacterium
ATTGATCGGATTTACAGCATAGCGCGACAGACTCCTAGGCTCCTGGAAAGAAGCCTCCGACCTTGAAAAAGAACTCAACAAATGGATCAGCCAGTATGTGGCGAATCAGGAAAATGCACCCTCCGAAGTACGGAGTCGCAAACCGCTGCGTTTTGCCCAGATTGATGTCGTGGACATTGACGGACAGCCCGGATGGTATAAAGTGAACATTACGGTGCGTCCGCATTTTAAATACATGGGTTCGGATATCACGCTCTCGCTCGTCGGCAAGCTTGAAAACGGAGACAAAAAATAATGACCGCGCGAAGAGAGCACGCGCATGCGCCCTTGTTAAGCCGAATCGAGCAGGGCGGAGCCGTGCGCCTGACCTCGCGGTATTGGACGGATGAAATTGGCCGCGCGCTCCTCGCGTTGTTCAACACACATTACGGTTCAGCGCCGATATGTGAAGCATTCGGCATGCCAGAATTTCATCCTGATGAAATGAATAGCGTGACGGCGCTTCAACAAAAGGCAAATGAAATAAAAGGCTTGATTCAGCGCTTTGAGCCGCGTCTTACACATCTCAGAGTGGCGGGCCGAATTGAAGATCAGAATACCGGTCGCGCGCTTTTTGAAATTGAGGGCATGCTGGATGAAAGTCTCGCTCACGAACGCGTGTCCTATCACACCGTGATGACGGGGCAGGGGCGCGTCTGGTTACGGAAATAAGATGAGTCGAATCAGGCAATACTACGAGCGCGAACTCACGGCCTTACGGGAAGAGGGACGATTGTTTGCAGAACGCTTTCCGAAGCTGGCCCCTTTTTTAGGGCAGGGGATCAAAGACCCTGAAATTGAACGCTTGTTGGAGGGCTTTGCTTTCATCAGCGGAAAATTATGGGCCAAGATAGACGACGCCTATCCTGAACTGGCGGAACAGTTTTTATCGATCCTCGCACCCACGTATTGCAGTATCACGCCTTCGGCAACTATTTTGCAGTTTCAACCCAATCCCGCTTTGGGACAAAAGGCCAAGTTAATCCCCCGGGGCACGGAAATCATCAGTACACATCAGGGGGAAAAATATCCGCTTGTGAGTTCATATGATCTTTGGGTCAATCCCCTCGAATTGTGTTCTTTCCAAAAAAAAGTCAAGCAGGGGTTGACCCACTGCACCCTGGGATTCAAAGCCTTATACGGGACAACGAGCCATACGCTCGAACGGCCTTTTCGCTTTTATCTGCAGGGGGACCTACGCGAAACCTATGCGCTTGCTTTTTTATTGAAGCGTCATCTCAAGGGCGTGTATTTTCAAGTGGGAAAACTACGCCAGCGTTTAGATGAGGCCCAGTTTAAGACCTTGGGTTTTGGGGCAACAGAAAGTTTAATTCCTTTTGAAGAAGAGGATTATCAATCCTTTGGACTCCTCGCGGACTATTTTAATTTTCATGAAAAATATTTGTGTTTAGAACTCACGGGCGTTGACCTTAAGCAATTACCGAGCACTAAGACCTTTGAGATTGAGTTGGTGCTTGCCTTTGATGAGCGTGATCTCTTATCGATTCAAGCTGAGCATTTTCAGCTTCACGCCGTGCCAGCGGTCAATGTTTTTGAAGCGAGCGCTGAGCCGATCCTACACCGCGGCGAAAAAGTGACTTATCCCTTGAGAGTCGATGGTCGGCGCGATCTTGCGATCAAAAAAGTGATCCGCGTCAATGGGTTTGGCGAAATACAAAAAACCCATTTTAAATACCAAGCTGCGCGGGAGTTTCCTGTGCAGGCGCAAGACCTCCATCGTTACGAGGCGCATTTTCAGGAGTCCATTCTCCACGATCATCCCAATCTCTTTCTGGAATTATGGAGCCCGAAGCCGCTCTCTGAAACCGAGATTATTTCAACCGATGTGTGGGCGTATCAACCGCATGCTTTTCTAAAAGTGAACGGGATTCATCTTTTGCGCGCTGAAAAATCAACCCTGGGGCTTGAGTTTACCAACCTGATCCCTTTTACCTTGCCCATCTATCCGCCGCTTGCGCTTGAAGTCTTGTGGCAATTGATTGCACATTTGGCATTCAAATTTAAAAATCTCGCAGAGGTCGAAACCCTGAAAGAGATGGTGCTCGCCTATGATTTTGCAGGACTCTCACCCGGCCGCAGTCAAGGTCTCGGGAAAAAAATTGCAGCAAGCTTCTTATCCCTGCACACCCACACAGCGCAATTGT
>JBMDXV010000082.1:0-4142 GCA_048594525.1 Gammaproteobacteria bacterium
GCTACTTCTTCGGCGCTGTGGTCGATCTCTTTTTGGCAGCACTTGAAGTGTATTCCGCTGATTTATTTTATATCCTCTTAATCGTGGGGATTATTGCAGCAGGATTGGCCTTTGGTGTGTGGAAGCGCTATCGCCGCAAACGTAAACAGGACCTATGACGCCGCTTGTTGCCAAAATAAAAGCACGCATTGCTGAGGTCGGGCCGATTCCTTTTGCGGAGTATATGTCGACATGCCTCTTTGATCCTGAGTATGGCTATTATGCCAATTTGCAGGCCATCGGGAGCTCAGGCGATTTTATCACTGCACCGGAACTCGGGCCTTATTTTGCCAGGGCACTCGCACATTTTTTAGGCCCAGCGCTTCAGGCATTTCAGCATCCCGTGATTCTGGAACTCGGAGGAGGGACGGGGCAGTTGGCTTATGATTTGCTGCAGGCTTTACAAGACGCAAATTCCTTGCCCGAACGTTACCTGATCTTTGAAAAAAGTCCACGCTTAAAAGCAGTGCAACAGCAAAAACTAAAAGCGTTCAGCGGAGTACAGATCGAGTGGTGCGAAGACCTGCAAGCCGCAACCCTGGAGGGCATTCTCCTCGCAAATGAGTTTTTTGATGCGCTGCCCGTTGAGCGCTATGTGAGGAGAGAAGATGCAAGCGTCGAGAAAACTGGTGTGGATTATCAGGGCAATCAGTTGATCGAAACAGGCGAAGGCGAACGCTTTGAGCGCTGTGAGTGTTTGGCGGAAATATTAACGCCGATCCTCACTGCTTTCAAAAAAGGCTTGGCCTTGATCATCGATTACGGAGAGGAAACCATCGAGCGGAGTACACTCACAGCGTATTACCAACACCAAATCGTCTCTCCTTTTTTATATCCAGGCACATCAGACCTCACCGCAGATGTCGATTTTACGGCGCTTGCAGAGGTCTTCCTCAAGGCGGGTTGGGAAATTGAATCCTTAAAACCCCAACATCAATTTTTGCTTGAACAGGGAATTTTACCCGCAACGGGAATTGATCCCGATCGCTACGTACTCAAGCGTTTACTGGATCCCCGCATGATGGGTGAGCGTTTTAAAGTCATGCTTAGTTCGAAGAAATATACTTTTCCCGCCGAACGCGATCGCTCGGAAACCCCATCTCAGTCAAATGCTTAAAGGAATCATCAATCATATTCGGGTTCCCACACAGATAAACAATGTCTTCCGCCGGATTGAGTGCTAAATCCGCAAAGGTTGATTGCACATGGCCGCGGCGTTCATGCGGATGGAAGTCCTGTTCTTCTCGGCTTAAGCAAAGATGAAAGCCGCAATTCGGATGATCTTTGCTGAACTGGAGAAAATCTTCGGCATAGAGCGCGCCTTGTCTATATTGCACACCCAAGATAATTTCAACGCGCGTGGTGGAGAGGCGCTTTTTTAATTCAGGCAGCATGGCGCGGTAAGGTGCAATCCCTGTGCCAGTTCCGATGAGGAGGTAGCGCGCAACCTTTTCTTCCTGCAGCACGAGCCGTCCTGCGGGGCCCATGCCTTTCACCGTTTCCCCGTCCTCTAAATTAAATAAAGTTTCACTTGCGATCCCGCCTTTGAGGTATGAAATCGCAATGCTTAAAGTGGATTCGCTGGGCGGATTGGCAATACTATAACTGCGGCGTTTGATTTCCCCCGCTTCGTTTTTGAGGAGAAGCGTGATAAATTGCCCCGGCACAAACCCGAGGGATTTGCCATCTGTCCTTTCGAATTCAAGATGGCGGATTCCAGGGCCCAAGGACCGAGCGGTGCTCAGGCGAAGTTCAAATTGTTCTAAAGGCATGATGGATAACGGTTAGACTATGGATAAAGCGATTATAACGAAACTCCACCTCGGGGCAAAGGAACTCAGTTTAGATTTAACGGCGGGGCAATACCACGCGATTGAAGGCTATATTGCTTTATTGCAAAAGTGGAATCGTGTCTTTAATCTCACGGCTATTAACGATCCCACTGAACTCATGACGCATCATATTTTGGATTCTCTTGCGATTCAGCCGTTTTTTAAGTCAGGAGATTATTTTTTGGATGTGGGAACAGGCGCTGGCCTCCCGGGGATGATGCTTGCGATTGTCTTTCCCGAAAAGTCTTTTACGCTCCTCGACTCAAACAGTAAGAAGACAAGCTTTATCAAGCAAGCGGCTTATCAACTCGGCATGAAGAATGTAGAGGTGGTGACCGCTCGCCTTGAAAGCTGGACGCCGCCCCAGCCCTTTGATGGCGTGGTCAGCCGGGCTTTTGCGTCCCTCCCTGATTTTGTAAAAGGCTGCGCGCGCTTGATCAAGCCGGGAGAGGGGAGAGTACTCGCGATGAAGGGCCCGCGTGTGATTGAAGAACTGAAAACCCTTGCATCTCCGCAGGGATTTCACTATTCTTATCAACTCCATAAAATATACGTGCCTTTTTTAAATGAGGAGCGTTATCTCGTGAGCCTTTCAAACTAACATGACGATTGTCGATTCCCTGTTTGTCATCTTTTCCTATTTCATCGGGATTTGTGCGGCCATCCATGCCTTGCTCAAAACCCGCGAGCCGCGTTCTGCATTAATTTGGGTCGCCATTTGTTTATTCGTCCCACTCTTGGGTTCGATGGCCTATGCGATTTTTGGGGTGAATCGCGTGCGTAAGGTGACGCAAAGTTTGCATTCTTATGGCACTACGCTCTTTTTTGATGAAGAAGAAGAGCCGGAGCACAAACTCCTCAGTCAAAATATTCCGGCCAAATATAAAACATCCATTGAAAGCGGCGACCGATTACTTAAACGGCACATCAAAACCGGCTGCAAAGTGACACCGCTCTTCGACGCTAAAGAAGCTTATCCCGCTATGATTGAAGCCATTAAAAATGCAGAAGATAGTATCTTTTTAATGAGTTATATTTTCAGCAGTCAAGGCATGGGGAAGGAGATTATTGACGCGCTTCAGGAGGCTGTCAAACGTAAAATCGAAGTGAAAGTCCTCATCGACGGGATTGGTAATTTTTATTCAAGACCCTCTACCTATCGCTTGTTAAAAAAGCTTCAAATCCCGGTACGTTTATTTTTATCGCCGCTGCAATCGTTCAGGGGACTCTTGTTTTTAAACATGCGCAACCACGCAAAAATCATGGTGGTGGACGGGAAAATCGGATTTACAGGCGGCATGAATATCCGGGATGAAGGCGAAATGCATGATCTGCACTTTTGCTGTGAAGGCGCGATTGTGGGTGCGTTGCAAGACGTGTTTTTAAATCTCTGGTATTTTGCCAAGCGGGAAAACGAACATCCTCGCCTGCTTTTTTATGATGACAGTATCAAAGGGAATGCCTTGGTGCGTGCGATAGACAATGGCCCTTATCAGCACTATCCGCATATTGTGCTCCGTTTGATTCAAGGCTTGAATGATGCACAAAAACACATCCGCATCATGACGCCCTATTTCGTTGTAGGAAACGCTTTGGTCTCTGCCTTAATCAGCGCACGGTTGCGAGGCGTACAGGTCGAAGTGATTCTGCCTGAGGAAAATAATTTATCTTTCGTAAAAGGCGCAACCGAGGCAACCCTCCCGGCTTTATTAAGATTCGGCATCCAATTTTATTATCGCCAAGGCGTCTTTGCCCACAACAAAGTCGTGGTCATTGATCACGATTATGTTTGTCTCGGCTCCTCCAATTTGGATACGCGAAGTTTTCTCTTAAACTTTGAGTTTAATCTCGAAGTTTATGACGCTGAGCTTGCAAAAGTCCTGATTACTGATTTTGAAGTCGTCAAGCAAAGCAGCAGGCTCATCACCCAGGCTTGGCTTAGGAAAAAGGGCTTTTTTGTCACGCTTCGCAATGCCTTGTGCCGTTTGTTTTCGCCTTATCTCTAAAGATTTATTGCCTAAATAAGATCTAAAGCTCCGGCAAACCCTTTGAATAGTAAAAGTTGGGCTCTCCCGCGTTTCTGTAGAAACTCAATTTAGGGACAAAACACCGCGCCTTGCAAATCTAAAAACAAGCGCTGAAATAATGATTCAGAGCCTCTTGCAAAATTATTTTCAAAATAGCAATCCAAAATAAATTAGTTCCTCTCATTTTCATCCAAAAGTCAAAAGTGGTTAATTATTTTACAAGTTGATTTATTTATATTCATAT
>JBMDXV010000083.1:0-3219 GCA_048594525.1 Gammaproteobacteria bacterium
ATGGGCGTGTTTTTGGCTATTCCTTTTGCGTTGAGTGGGAACCCCATGATCTTAACGCCTCACTTTGCAGTGAGCTCTCACTTTACCTGGGCCAGTGATGTCTTGGGGCTGATCAGTTTTGTAGTATTGATTCGGATGTTATTAAAGCATCAACCCAAAATCTGACGAACCTCATCCAAACTCGCTGCGGTATCTACACCCGGCGGGTTTTTTTCCGGCGCCAGATCAACGTGAATTTTATAGCCATGGAAGAGGATGCGGAGTTGTTCTAGGGATTCAAGCCTTTCAATATCCGGCCTGATTAGAGTTGGATAGTGCTTCAGGAAATTTCCACGATAGACATAAATGCCGATATGTCTGAAATAACAGGGCTCCTCCGGAACGGTTTCCGGAAAATTATCGCGGGCCCAGGGACTGGGTGCCCGGCTACAATACAGGGCGTGGTGGTGTTGATTAAAGATCACTTTGACCTGGTTTGGGTTAAAAATATCTTGCTGTTCTGTCATCGGTTCACACAGGGTTGCAACGGCGACTTCAGGGTGCCGGATCAGATTATCCGCCACTCTTAATAAATTGTTAACAGGGACGAGAGGTTCGTCTCCCTGCAAGCCTAAAATGAGATCATCCTCCGCATAGGCTTTGATCTCCATGGCTTCGGAACAACGATCCGTCCCGGAAGGATGATCCTTCCGCGTCATCACATAGTCTGCACCTATCTTGTCGCAGAGTTTGGCGATTTCCAGATGGTCGGTCGCAATGAGAATGCTGTCAAAATTGCATTCCAGAGCGCGCTCGTAGGTATGTTGTAAAATCGGTTTCCCTGCAACCTCAATCAGGAGTTTCGCTGGAAGCCGGGTTGAGGCGTAGCGTGCGGGAATAATGATGCGTTTTTTCACCGGAGGCTGTCCAACTCTTCTAAGCTTAAAGAACGCGCTTCTTCAACGAGCATGATCGGAATACCATTCCGAATCGGAAAGGCCAGCTTGTCTGCCTTTGACCAGAGTTCGTTTTTGTCTTTTTGATAGTGAAGCGGCGTTTTAGAAAGGGGCGACACTAAAATTTCAAGTAATGTGGGGTTCATGCGGTTTCTTCCTATTTTTTAAAACAATGAGACTTTCTTTTTTATGTTGGATAGTATATCGAACCTGGCTTAGAAAATCCTCTAAAAATGCGGTAGAAAACAACCCGACCATTTTGAGGGCATGGGTGTTTTTTAAGTTGAAGTCCCGGCATTTGACGGCATCTTTTTCAGTCATCAGGATCGGGTGGTCCCTCATCCCTTCAAAATCTTTTTCTGAGAAGGCGTGATGGTCTCGAAAGGGATGAGGGATCACCTTGAGTCCGAGCTCGCTTAAAGTGTGAAAAAAGCGTTCGGGATGCGCAATCCCGCACACGGCATGCACGGTATCTTCGGTGAGGAGAGGCGGGCTTGCGGGGATAAACTGAAAATCCCGGCCTTGTTCCACGCAAAAATCAACGGTCCTGAGCCGCTTTTTAGATTCACGCAAAGGCCCGGCTGGCAAGATAAAACCGTTCCCAAGCCCGCTGCTCCCGATCAGAAGCACTTCAAGATCCCGCGCCAAACTTCCGTTTTGTAAGCCGTCATCACTTAAAATGAGATCTAAGCCAGGATGCGCATGGAGGAGGGCGTGAATCGCTTTAGGTCGGTTGGCATGCACAGCGAGGGGCGCCTTGGTTTTTTCGTATATCAGTAAGGGTTCGTCCCCAACCTCACGTGCCGTGTGATGGGGTTGAACCAGGAGAGGTCGAGCGGCATGCTCAGCCTCGCTTTTATATCCACGTGAAACAATGCCTACCTTCAAGCCCGTACTTTGCAAAAACTGAGTAAGGCTAATGAGGGCGGGCGTTTTACCCGATCCCCCAGTCGTGAGATTGCCCACGATGATGATCGGAACAGGAAAGTGCAAGCGTTGTTTCTTTTGGAAGAAATAAGTTATTTGACTGCCCAGCCAATACAGAAAAGAACAGGGAAGCAAAGAGGAGGCAATCCAGCGATAGCGCGGGTTAAACCAAAGTTTATTTAAAAGGCTTGGCATTCTGCCTTGATTTTACATTTTGAGGCATTGTATCTAAAATGGATTCTTTTTCCAAAGAAGCGTGTCTATTGTGTCTCTCAATTTGCCTCACTTTATTGCCCATCGCGGCCTGCGTACCCAAGCACCTGAAAATACGCTGGCTGCTTTTCAGTTAGCGTATGATGCCGGATTTTCAATGTTTGAATGCGACGTGCAGTTATCCTGTGATGACGTGCCCGTGATTTTTCATGATGACGATGTGAAGCGTACGACCGATGGCATGGGGCTCCTCCGTAATATGACCTATGCAAGCTTACAGAGGCTCGATGCAGGTTCCTCTTTTTCAAGCACGTTTTCAGGAGAACCCATCCCGAGCCTCATCATGTTGCTCGAATGGCTCCGTGAGCATCCGATCGGGATGAATTTAGAACTAAAAGGTCGGCAGCGTCATTTGGCCTCCGTGGTAGCAAAAACGCTGAAGCCCTATCTTCCCCTGCTGGCAGATCGAATCTTGATTTCAAGCTTTGAGTTTGAAGCGCTTGTAGACTTTAAAAACGAGAGTTTGGATTTGCCGCTCGGTTTACTCGTCAATTATGAAGGCTTTATTAAAAAAGGCTTAGCCGGGATTGACCATCAGTATAAAACGCTCGGTGCCTACTCATTGAATGTGGCGGATCGTTTAGTGAAGGGAGGCGCTGTGTCTCAATTCTTAAAGATTTCTCCCCGTATCCTCGTGTATACAGTTAATGACCCTGCCCGGGCAAAGGCGTTATTTGAGCAAGGGGTGTGTGGCGTTTTTACGGATGGTCAAAAAAGCAATTAATTTTGAGGGGATAAAAATTGGTGAAGTACCTATTAGCACAAATTACAGCAATTTTCCTGTTGTTTAGCGGTTCTGTTTTTGCCGATCCAGTCCAAGCAAATCTGACTAATCTCGAAAAAAAATTGGGGGGTCGGATTGGTGTATATGCCATTGATACTAACAATAATCAGGTCATCGCCTATCGGGCTGATGAGCGATTTCCACTACAAAGTACAATGAAGTTGATCAGCGTGGGCGCGCTCTTTAAATCCAGCCAAACGAACAAAAATTTGCTGCAAGAAAATATAAGCTATACCCAAGCAGATTTGACTCCGTGGCATCCCGTTACGGGCCAATATGTTAAGACAGGCATGACACTTC
>JBMDXV010000084.1:0-3289 GCA_048594525.1 Gammaproteobacteria bacterium
GAAACTGCCAGGAGCATGGTGGACTGTCGATCATGCTGCCAACATAATCGCTTTGCGCACTTGTCGTGCAAATCATAACTGGGAGGCTTATTGGCTAAAGCAGGCTGCTTGACCTGACCGCACTTTTATTCACACCCCACAACAGAAGTACGTTGCGGCTTCCATTTGTGTTATGATTTCGCGCTTTTATATGAGGAAATTATTTTGGCTTTAGTCACGCTTCGCAACATTTGTTTACACCAGGGCACCACGATGCTTCTCGATCACCTTGAGTTTAAAATTGAACCCCGTGAGCGCATTGCGCTGATCGGTCGCAATGGGATGGGTAAGTCCACTTTGATGAAACTCATCAATGGCGAAATTCCGGCCGATAACGGGGAAATTTTATACCAAAGCAAAGTGCACATTGCTCGTTTGGAGCAGGAAGTTCCCCGCGATACGATAGGCACTATTTTTGCAGTGATTGCCGCAGGATTGGGAGAAGCGGGAAAAACCTTGGCGCGATATCTCACACTCAGCATGAACCTCGCAAACCTGACTGGCAAAGAACAAGACGAACTTCACACTCTTCATGTGGAATGGACGCTCCAAGCAAAAGTTGAAAAAATCTTATCGCTTTTAGAATTGGACGGAGAGGCTGATTTTGCGGCACTCTCAGGCGGGATGAAACGCCGTGTGCTCCTCGGTCGGGCGCTGGTTCAAGATCCCGATTTATTGCTCCTCGATGAGCCCACCAACCATCTCGATATTGAATCGATTCTCTGGCTTGAAAAGTTTTTACTCAACTATCCCGCCGCTCTCCTTTTCATCACGCATGATCGCAGTATCTTGCAAAACCTGGCGACCCGGATTGTGGAACTCGACCGGGGCATATTAACGAGCTTTCCCGGGGATTATCCGGCTTATCTCGCTCGCAAAGCTGAACTCCTGGAAACAGAGGCGCGTCATAATGCCCTCTTTGACAAAAAGCTTGCAGAGGAGGAAGTGTGGATTCGCCAAGGCATTAAGGCCCGACGCACACGGAATGAGGGCCGCGTCCGCGCACTCAAACGATTACGTGAAGAACGCAGCGAACGTCGGCAGGTGATGGGAAATGTGGCGCTTAATGTTGCGATGGCGGAGCGCTCCGGGCGGCTCGTTATTGAAGCGCAACATATCACTCACAGCTATGCAGGGCGGCCTCTCATCAAAGACTTTTCGCTGACGATTCATCGCGGCGATAAAATCGGCATCATCGGCCCGAACGGCTGCGGTAAATCAACGCTCTTGAAGATTTTATTCGCGGGGCTCAATCCGGATTCAGGGACAATACGCCGAGGCGAAAATATTGAGATCGCTTATTTCGATCAACTGCGAGAGCAACTCCATCCCGAACAATCTGTTGCTGATAATGTGATGGAAGGCTCGACCTCCATTGAAATCAACGGCGAAAAAAAACACATTATCCGCTATCTGCAAGATTTTTTATTTGCGCCTGAACGCGCACGGGGACCGGTGAAGGTACTCTCAGGCGGCGAGCGAAATCGTCTTCTCCTCGCAAAACTATTTGCAAAGCCTAGTAACCTCATCATCATGGACGAACCGACTAACGACCTCGATGTGGAAACCCTTGAGCTTTTGGAAGAGCTCCTCATCGACTACAAAGGCACCTTAATTGTAGTCAGCCATGATCGCGCGTTTTTGAATAATGTGGTTACAAGTACCATTGCGTTTGAAGGAGACGGGACTGTATATGAATACATCGGCGGCTACGACGATTGGCAAAGGCAACAGCGCACTCTTCCACAAACCTCAAAAAAACCGACTCCAAACAAAAAAATGGCAATCACTCCGCCTCCTCAACCTACAACCGCAATCAAAAAGCTCAACTACTCTGAACAACATGCCTTGGATACGATTGAAGCACAGATTGATGCCATTGAAGCCAAAAAATTAGTATTGCACAACCAGACCCTCAATACCGCATTTTACAATCAATCTGTTGAGGAACAACAAAAGGTCTTTGCCGATTTGAAGACCCTTGAAAGCGAACTTGAAGCTTTGATGGCGCGCTGGGAGATATTGGAAGCAAAACATGTGTAAACCAAAATGTCTTTCGTTTAGTGTTATTGTTTGTTTTTATGCAAAAGGTAGAACCAAATCAAATTCATGGCATTGAGGAACAAGGACAATAAAGCATTCAACAAAATCATCCCCGTGACGTCGAGACCAAAAAAAGCGCTCGAATCATTGAAAAATACTTTATTAAGCGAACCCATAAACAACCGGCTGGACCAGATAATAATTAAACTTAAAATCGCAAGCGCGAGCGTCGATAAAAAATGTTTGCGCACCAAAGAAAAACTATAGCGCCAAGACTCAAAAGCCCGCTTATGTGCAAACAAGAGGCTCGGTAAATAGACATAAAAACAAGTGATAAACAAAATACCGGGAACGAGATAAAGCGCTATCCCGGTGAATGATAATAGAATGAAGGCCATGCCTGATAGTAAAATCCCCGGAAAGCGAGACAAAACCACTTGTAAAGTCGCCTTAAACCCCATGGCATCTTTAATTAATATCCCATTTTGCTTAATCAAAATAAAGCAATTCCCAATTAATAAATTAACAAAAATCAGGAAAAGATAAAGGCTAAACCCATATACGGAGTAGATCTCCAGTTTTGAGCCATCCATACTATACGTCGATGCACTACCAAGAATGAGCAATTGATTAATTAGCGAAACTACAAACGCATAAATAAACGTACTCTTAAAACTGAAACGAAATAAGAAAATTGCCTTCTTTAGCACATCACTAAAACTGATTTTAGCCAGCGGCTCCATAATTTTCCCATAATCCCCTTCTCGCGAGGAGAAGGGGCCAATCGATTAGTTTTCTGTGTGATTAGCTTTCTTTACGATTTGCAAGTTGCTCTTTCTTAATGAGATCGCCTAATGTCGCAGCAGGATGCTCTTCCTGATTTTTGAGCATGGCCTTGACATCACGATGATCCTGTTCATGAATTGCCCGAACTGAAAGATTGATGAGATTATTTTTGCGATCCACCCCAACAAGCGCCGCTTCAACTGCATCGCCTGATTTAAAGACTTTGCGCGCATCTGTTGTTTTCTCAATGGCAGCTTCTGAAGCGCGAATATAAGCAATCCGGCCGTCTCCGATATCCACAGACGCCCCTTTTTCATCGACTTCTGTAATCACGCCTTTAATAAGAGTTCCTTTTTCGTTTTGTTCCAGAAAACTTGCAAAAGGATCGTTTTCAAGCTGTTTGATGCCTAAGGATACGCGC
>JBMDXV010000085.1:0-14515 GCA_048594525.1 Gammaproteobacteria bacterium
GAAAATTTTTCCCGGGCTACATTCTCGTTCGGATGGAAATGAATGATGATAGCTGGCATTTTGTGCGTCATTTGCCGAAAGTGCTCGGATTTATTGGGGGTCGGGCAGATAAGCCTTCGCCGATTTCAGATAAAGAAGTCGAAAAGATTCTCTCCCGTGTTCAGGACACGCATGATAAGCCAAAACCTAAGACCTTGTTTGAGGTGGGAGAAGTGATCCGTATTATCGATGGCCCCTTTACAGATTTCTCAGGGGTGATCGAAGAAGTGAATTATGAAAAATCCAAGGTAAAAGTGTCGGTGATGATTTTTGGACGTTCGACGCCCATTGAATTGTCGTTTGGTCAGATTAAGAAGGAAAAGGTATAGTGTTTAAACTCCCTTCAAGGGAGTCGAGAAACCAAGGGGAGCTTGGCTTGTTTTGCCAAAACAAGTCAGGCGTGATCACTCAAAATAGGAGAAAACTATGGCAAAGAAAGTACAGGCTTATGTCAAGCTGCAAGTGAAAGCAGGGCAGGCCAATCCCAGCCCACCCATCGGGCCCGCACTCGGTCAACAGGGTGTGAATATTATGGAATTTTGTAAAGCCTTCAATGCGCAAACCCAAAGTATGAAACCGGGCATGCCTTTACCGGTCGTGATTACAGTTTATGCAGATCGCAGCTTTACGTTTATCATTAAAACGCCGCCTGCTTCTTATTTGATTAAAGAAGCGGTGAAGTTGAAATCCGGTAGCAAAAAGCCCGGGTTTGAAACGGCCGGAAAAATTACTCGGGAACAATTAGAAGAAATTGCAAAATTAAAAAATCCTGATCTCACGGCAGCGGATTTAGATGCAGCAGTGCGCACCATCGCAGGTTCAGCACGGAGTATGGGAATTGATGTAGAGGGAGTAGCGTAATATGCCAACCATAACAAAACGTCAAAAAGCAATTAATGCAAAGCTGACACCTCAAAAAGTCTATTCTGTGGTTGAAGCCTTAGAACTCTTGCAATCTTTGCCTAAATCTAAATTTAATGAAACGATTGATGCTGCAGTCATGTTGGGTGTGGATACGAAAAAATCAGATCAAACCGTACGGAGTGCCGTGGTATTGCCAAACGGAACGGGTAAAAGTGTTCGCGTTGCGGTCTTTGCACAAGGCAAAAACGCAGAAGCGGCCTTGGCAGCAGGAGCAGAGCGTGTCGGAATGGAAGACCTTGCGGAAGAAATGAAGAAGGGCGACTTGAATTATGATGTGGTGATTGCTTCTCCCGACACCATGCGTCTCGTCGGTGCACTCGGTCAGGTTTTAGGGCCGAAAGGCCTCATGCCGAACCCTAAGGTTGGAACCGTGACCGTGGATGTGGCCGGAGCTGTTAAAAATGCAAAAGCAGGTCAGGTGCGCTATCGCGCGGACAAAGCGGGGATTGTGCACTGTGCGATCGGTAAAATGGATTTTACCGTTCAGGCCTTAAAACAAAACTTAGAGGCTTTGGTGACCGATTTAAAACGGGTGAAGCCTTCTACCAGTAAAGGGATTTATCTTAAAAAACTGGTGATTGCTTCAACCATGGGCCCCGGGTTAACCGTGGATTTTTCAAGTTTAGATTAAAACTGTCATCCCTGCCTTCGCGGGGAATGACAGAGTAAAAGAACTTTGTAGCGTCATGATCTTGGTCATGATCGTCAAAGACCGTAGGGGCGATAAGCTTAATATCCTACGCAGGCGTGCAGTGAGCAATCACTGCATTTTATACAACCAAAAGAGGAAATGAATATGACCTTGAGGCTAGAAGACAAACAGGCCATCGTGACGGAAGTCAACGGTATTGCAAGCAAAGCTTTGTCTGCAGTTGTGGTTGATTATCAAGGAGTAAGCGTCGCCAACATGACGAAACTCCGTGCTAAGGCTCGCGCGAGTGGCGTCTATCTTCGGGTAGTGCGCAACACTTTAGCGCGTCGTGCTGTCATGGGTACCGAATTTGCCTGTTTACAAGACAGCTTAGTCGGTCCTTTGATTCTAGCTTTTTCGCAAGAAGAGCCTGGGGCCGCTGCACGGTTAATTAAAGACGTGTTGAAGGACATGGCGCAATTGGAGGTGAAAGCCCTCGCAATTGGCGGTCAACTTCTGGGTGCGAATCAATTGGAAGCCATGGCAAAACTGCCAAGCAAAAATGAAGCACTCGCTTCACTTTGCCGCGTTATGCTGGCGCCAGTTGAGAAATTTGTACGGACACTTAATGAGCCTACTGCACAATTTGTGCGGGCTATGGGTCAAGTACGAGATCAAAAACAAGCTGCTTAAACAAAGACAACTTTTTAAATGGAGAAAAAAATCATGGCTACAATCAGTAAAGACGATATTTTAAATGCAGTGGCAGACATGTCTGTCATGGACGTGTGCGACCTTGTGAAAATGATGGAAGAAAAATTTGGCGTGTCCGCTGCTGCGGCCGTTGCGGTTGCAGCCCCTGCTGCTGGTGGCGCTGCGGCGGCTGCTGAAGAGCAGACCGAGTTCACCGTTGTCCTCGAATCTTTCGGTGAAAACAAAGTGAACGTCATTAAAGTCGTGCGTGAATTAACCGGTTTGGGCTTGAAAGAAGCGAAAGACCTGGTTGAAGCGGCTCCTTCCAATATCAAAGAAGGCGTAGATAAGAAAACGGCTGAAGAAGTGCAAAAGAAACTGTCTGATGCAGGTGCGAAAGCGGCTGTTAAGTAGTGTCGTAGAAGCCTGCGTGCTTGTTATCCCCGCAGAGGCGGGGGTCCAGCGTGCAGGCGCCTGATAACTGGATCCCCGCCTCTGCGGGGATGACAGCTTAGAAGCCCTGTCGTTTATATATGATCAAACCTAAAGGAACGCTAGATGACCTATTCATTCGCTGAGAAGAAACGTATTCGCAAAATGTTCGGCAAGTTGCCTGATGTATTAGATGTTCCCTACTTACTCGCGATTCAAAAAGAATCCTATAAAGAATTATTGCAAACCGGCCTTGAGGCTGCTTTCAAATCGGTGTTCCCGATTAGCAGCCTATCCGGTTCAGCGGAGTTACAATACGTCAACCACCGTTTACAGAATTCCGTTTTTGACGTCAATGAGTGTCGCATTGGCGGAATGAGTTATGCCGCGACCCTCCGCGCTAAAATGCGCCTGATTATTTATGATAAAGAAGCGCCGGCTAACCAAAAAGTCATTAAAGACATTAAAGAGCAGGAAGTGTACATGGGTGAAATTCCTCTCATGACAGAAGATGGAACCTTTGTCATCAATGGAACGGAGCGCGTCGTCGTGTCACAGCTCCACCGTTCACCGGGCGTTTATTTTGATCACGATAAAGGGAAGACCCATTCTTCCCGCAAATTACTATACGGTGCGAGAATCATTCCTTACCGCGGTTCCTGGCTTGATTTTGAATTTGATCCGAAAGATGTATTACACATGAGAATTGACCGTCGGCGTAAATTGCCCGCAACGATTATTTTACATGCTTTGGGACTCAATAACCAAGAAATTTTAGCCCTCTTTTTTGAAACAAACACCATTCACATCCATGGCAAAAACCTGGTGATGGACTTGATTCCTGAGCGTCTACGTGGGGAGCGGGCGCAGTTTGACATTAAAGCGAAAGACGGTACCGTGATTGTAGAAGCGGGCAAAAGAATTACCGTCAAACACATTCGTGATCTTGAAAAAGCATGCGTCGATACGCTGGAGATTCCGAGCGAATACATCATCGGCAGAACCTTCAGTGAAGATATTATTGATAAAAAAACGGGTGAAGTGTGGGTGACCGCGAATAGCGAGGTGACCCCCGAAATTCTAGTGAAGCTCCTCGATGCTGGTATGAAAAGCTTCAAAATTTTGTATACCAATGATTTGGATCGCGGGCCTTATATTTCAGAAACATTACGCATCGATCCCACCCATAACCGCATGGAAGCCCTGGTTGAAATATACCGGATGATGCGACCCGGCGAGCCGCCTACTGCAGATGCGGCGCAAAATTTATTTGAAGGATTGTTTTTTAATTTTGACCGTTACGATTTATCAGATGTGGGACGGATGATGTTTAATCGACGTCTCATGCGTAAAGAGGAAACAGGTCCGAGCGTCTTAACCAAAGAAGATATTATTGACGTCTTGAAAACTTTGATTGAAATTCGGAATGGCAGAGGCGAAGTGGATGATATTGATCACCTCGGTAATCGCCGTGTGCGGTCTGTAGGAGAAATGACAGAAAACCAATTTCGCGTCGGACTCGTGCGGGTCGAACGTGCCGTAAAAGAGCGCTTGGCGCTCGTGGAGCGTGAAAACCTGGGCCCCCAGGACTTGATTAATGCGAAGCCAATTTCAGCAGCGATTAAAGAATTTTTTGGTTCGAGTCAGCTCTCACAATTTATGGATCAGGTGAATCCTTTGGCGGAAGTTACCCACAAACGCCGAGTGTCTGCTTTAGGGCCAGGCGGTTTGACCCGAGACCGAGCAGGCTTTGAGGTCCGTGACGTGCACCCCACGCACTATGGTCGTCTCTGTCCAATTGAAACACCTGAAGGCCCAAACATCGGGCTTATCAACTCCCTTGCGTGTTATGCGCGCACGAACCGTTATGGCTTTATTGAAGCGCCCTATCGCAAAGTTGTGGACGGCAAGCTCACCGATGAAATTAATTTCTTGTCGGCTTTAGAAGAGTCCCGCCATGTCGTGGCGCAAGCCAGTGCAAAATCGGATAAAGCAGGCAAGCTCATTGATGAATTGACCCCGTGTCGTTTTAAAGGGGAAACTTTACTCATGACCCCTGACAAAGTCGATTATATTGACGTTTCTGCAAAACAGATGGTGTCGGTGGCTGCGGCCCTTGTGCCCTTTCTGGAGCATAACGACGCGAACCGCGCGCTGATGGGTGCGAACATGCAGCGTCAGGCCGTTCCTACACTCAAAGCGCAAAAGCCTTTGGTCGGTACGGGGATGGAGCGCATCGTCGCGGTGGATTCCGGCGCAGGGGTGATTGCGCGCCGTGGAGGAATCATCGACACAGTGGATTCAAGCCGAATCGTCGTGCGTGTTAACGATACTGAAATTGAAGAAGGCGGTCCTTGGGTTGATATTTATACTTTAACTAAATTCCGGCGTTCTAACCAAAATACGTCAATCAATCAACGTCCGATTGTAAAAGTTGGCGATGTGATCCAAAAAGGTGATTTCCTTGCGGATGGCTCCTGTACTGATATGGGAGAACTCGCACTAGGACAAAATGTGCTTGTCGCATTTATGCCCTGGAACGGATTTAACTTTGAGGATTCGATTCTTCTCTCCGAACGGCTTGTAGAGGAAGATCGCTTTACCACGATTCACATTGAAGAGCTCACCTGTATTTCTCGGGATACCAAACTTGGGCCGGAAGAAATTACGTCAGATATTCCAAACATCAGCGAGAGTGCGCTCAGCAAGCTCGACCCATCCGGGATTGTCTATGTCGGGGCCGAAGTGGCGCCGGGAGACATTCTTGTGGCGAAGATTACCCCCAAGGGCGAATCTCAGCTTACGCCGGAAGAAAAGTTACTACGGGCTATTTTCGGTGAAAAGGCAGCGGACGTAAAAGATTCTTCTTTACGGATTCCTGCAGGCATGTATGGTACTGTTTTGGATGTGCAGGTGTTTACCCGTGAAGGGATTGAAAAAGACAAGCGCGCCCTCGAAATTGAAAACAGTGAACTGACCTTGGTCAAAAAAGATTTGAATGATGAGTTTCGGATTATTGAGGATGCCATTTATCAGCGCTTAGAAAAAATTTTGGTCGGTGAAAAAGCAGGCTCGCCTGGAGCCGGCCTTAAAAAAGGTGCTGAGATTACGTCTGCATTTTTAAAAGAATTGGCACGCGATAAATGGTTTACCCTTAAACCAGCAACCGAGAAGGTCGCAGAACAATTGCGTGATGCGGAAAGCCAACTCAAAGCTTATCGTGAAAACTACGATGTTCGTTATAAAGAAAAACATAAAAAGCTGACGCAAAGTGATGAGCTTTCTCCCGGTGTATTGAAAATTGTGAAAGTATTCGTGGCTGTCAAACGCCGCATTCAACCCGGAGATAAAATGGCAGGGCGTCACGGTAACAAAGGCGTGATTTCGCGCCTTCTGCCAGTGGAAGATATGCCTTATCTCGCTGACGGAACGCCAGCTGATATTGTCTTAAATCCGCTCGGCGTGCCTTCTCGTATGAACATTGGTCAAATTTTAGAGACGCATCTAGGCTGGGGCGCACGTGCACTCGGTGATCAAATCGATCGTATGTTGAAAGAAAAAGCGAAAGTGAAAGAAGTGCGCAGCCATCTTGAAAAAATTTACAGTGAAGAAAGCGTACAAGAAGTGCGCCTCAAGGATTTGAAAGATGAAGAGATTATGGAGCTTGCACAAAACCTGCGCACGGGTGTGCCGATTGCCACGCCCGTGTTTGATGGTGCATCTGAAGATCAGATCAAAGGCCTGTTGAAACTTGCAGGCTTGCCGGAGTCAGGTCAAGTCCAACTGTTTGACGGCCGCACGGGTGAGCCTTTTGATCGTCCTGTCACGGTGGGTTATATGTATATGCTCAAACTCAATCACCTGGTGGATGATAAGATGCATGCCCGGTCAACAGGATCGTATAGTTTGGTCACCCAGCAGCCTCTCGGGGGTAAAGCGCAGTTTGGAGGCCAGCGGTTTGGAGAGATGGAAGTATGGGCGCTGGAAGCGTATGGGGCAGCTTATACCCTCCAAGAAATGCTCACCGTCAAATCAGATGATGTAAATGGTCGAACCCGTATGTACAAAAACATTGTTGATAACGCCTATGAAATGGAAGCCAGCGTACCCGAATCCTTTAACGTACTTTTAAAAGAAGTGCGCGCACTTGCAATCGATATCGACTTTAAATCGGAATAGACACCGGAACCAGCGAGGAATAGAACGTGAAAGATTTATTGAATATAGTTAAAAAAACCAGCCGTAATTATTTTGACGCAATCCACATTGGCCTCGCTTCTCCGGAAGTGATTCGTTCTTGGTCTTTTGGGGAAGTCAAAAAGCCGGAAACCATCAACTACCGGACATTTAAGCCCGAGCGGGACGGCTTGTTCTGTGCCAAAATCTTTGGCCCGATCAAGGATTATGAGTGCTTATGCGGTAAGTATAAGCGCTTAAAACATCGTGGGATTATTTGCGAAAAATGTGGTGTTGAAGTCACACAATCTCGCGTCCGTCGTGAACGGATGGGACACATTGAACTCGCGTCTCCGGTTGCGCACATTTGGTTTTTAAAGTCATTGCCGTCGCGGATCGGTTTGGCGCTAGACATGGGCCTTCGCGATGTGGAGCGGATTCTCTATTTCGAATCCTATGTTATCACCGACCCCGGTATGACGGCGCTGGAGCGGGGCCAACTCTTATCAGAAGAAGCCTATCTCGATGCGATGGAAGAATATGGAGACGACTTCGAAGCTTCCATGGGTGCGGAAGCCATTGAAAAACTTTTGAAATACCTTGACTTAAAAGAAGAGATAGCAAGAATCCGTGAAGAAATTCCTGCAACCAACAGTGAAACCAAACTCAAGAAACTCACGAAACGTTTAAAGCTTTTAGAGGCATTTGATGAATCCGGGAATAATCCTGCCTGGATGATTATGTCTGTTCTTCCGATCTTGCCTCCTGACCTTCGGCCTCTTGTTGCGCTCGATGGTGGGCGTTTTGCAACGTCTGATTTGAATGATCTGTATAGGCGGGTTATCAATCGTAATAATCGCCTAAAGCGACTCCTTGAATTAAATGCACCCGACATCATTGTCCGTAATGAAAAACGGATGCTTCAAGAGGCGGTGGATGCCCTCATGGATAATGGTCGCCGCGGGCGTGCGATTACGGGCACGAACAAACGTCCTTTAAAATCACTTGCCGATATGATCAAAGGGAAACAGGGACGGTTCCGTCAAAACTTACTTGGTAAACGTGTGGATTACTCCGGTCGTTCTGTTATTGTCGTCGGACCCACTTTGCGCTTACACCAGTGTGGCCTTCCTAAAAAAATGGCTTTAGAATTATTTAAGCCCTTTATTTATGGCCGACTGATGTTAAATGGCGCAGCCACGACCATTAAAGCAGCCAAAAAAATGGTGGAGATGGAAGAGCCGCTTGTTTGGGATATTCTCGCAGATGTGATTCGTGAACATCCCGTGCTTTTAAATCGTGCACCCACTTTGCACCGTTTAGGAATTCAAGCTTTTGAGCCACTGCTCATTGAGGGTAAGGCCATTCAATTACATCCACTCGTTTGCGTTGCCTATAACGCAGATTTCGACGGAGACCAAATGGCTGTGCATGTGCCTTTAACGATTGAGGCACAGTTGGAATCTCGTGCTTTAATGATGGCCACCAATAATATTTTGCATCCTGCTAACGGGGAGCCCATTATTTGTCCAACCCAGGACATGGTGCTCGGTCTTTATTACATGACGCGTGAAAAGATTAATGCATTAGGCGAAGGAAAAATTTTTGTAGATATTGATGAACTGAGACGTGCTTATGCCGCAAAAGCGGTTGAGTTGCACGCAAAAATTAAAATTCGTTTGTCTCATTCCGTTTTAAATGAAGCAGGGAAATTGTGTTCCGAAACTAAAATTTTTGATACGACTGTAGGTCGGGCATTTTTATCCGCTATTCTTCCTCCAGGCTTATCGTTTGAAGTCTTAAACCGGACCCTGACGAAAAAAACTGTGGCAAAAGTGGTTGACACCTGTTATCGCAAATTGGGTATCAAGCCAACGGTCGTATTTGCCGATCAGCTGATGTATACCGGTTTCGAATATTCGACCCGTTCTGGGATTTCAATCGGAATCAATGACATGGTCGTGCCCAAGGCCAAAGCCAATATTATTATAGAAGCGGAAAAAGAAGTCCGTGAAATTGCAGATCAATATGCCTCAGGTCTCTTGACTGACGGGGAGCGCAAAAACAAAGCCATTGACATTTGGTCTCGTGCCAATGATCAAATCTCAAAAGCGATGATGGATGGCATCAGCCAAGAAGATGTCGTCGATGCGGAAGGTAAAGCAGTCAAACAGGAGTCCTTTAACTCCATTTACATGATGGCCGATTCCGGCGCGCGGGGATCTGCAGCGCAGATTCGGCAGCTTGCGGGGATGCGGGGGATGATGGTGAAGCCGGATGGCTCAATTATTGAAACCCCGATTGTCGCCAACTTCCGCGAAGGCTTAAATGTATTGCAATATTTTATTTCAACCCATGGTGCACGAAAAGGTCTGGCTGATACGGCTTTGAAAACGGCAAACTCAGGGTATCTTACCCGTCGCCTCGTCGATGTCTCACAAGATGTGGTCATCGCCATGGATGATTGCGGAACCGATCAGGGCCTCGTCATGAATCCTCTCATTGAAGGAGGCGATGTTGTCGTGCCTCTGCATGAGCGTATATTGGGCCGCGTGTTAGCAGAAGATTTGTTGATTCCGGGTGAGGAAGAAGTGGTTCTGACCGCAGGCAAGATGCTCGATGAAAAAGATGTGACGAAGATTGAAGCAATGGGTGTGGACCAAGTAGTGGTACGTTCCCCTATCACATGTAATTCACGCCGCGGGATTTGTGCACAATGTTACGGACGCGATCTCGCACGCGGTCACCGTATTAATCCCGGGGAAGCAGTCGGTGTGATCGCGGCGCAATCTATCGGCGAACCCGGAACCCAGCTTACCATGCGGACCTTCCACATCGGGGGGGCAGCGTCTCAAACAGCGGTCAAAAATAACGTTCAAGTGAAAACCGAGGGAACGCTCAAATTTAATAATCTCAAAACCATCAGTAATTCTGCTAAGAAATTTGTGGTGGTTTCCCGTTCAGGGGAGCTCGTTGTCGTCGATAAACTCGGACGCGACCGTGAACGGTATAAATTGCCTTACGGAGCAGAATTGCCTTTAGGGGAAGGGGCGCTTGTCAAAGCAGGTCAAGTGGTTGCCAATTGGGATTCGCATACCCATCCCATCATTACAGAAATGGCGGGGAAAGTCGTGTTTGTTGACATGATAGACGGAGTCACAATGAATCGCCAAACTGACGAATTGACAGGGCTCACGAATATTGTCGTGATTGACTCTAAACAGCGTGGAGGAAAAGACTTAAAGCCTTTGCTGAAACTCGTCGATGAGAAAGGCCAAGATTTGTGCTTTCCCAACAGTAATATTCCGGTGAGTTATTTCTTGTCCGTCAACGCATTGGTCACCGTTGAAGACGGCAAAGCGGTTAAAGTGGGAGACGTGCTCGCGCGGATTCCGCAAGAAGGCTCAAAAAATAAAGATATTACAGGGGGCTTGCCGCGGGTCGCTGATTTGTTCGAAGCGCGCCGTCCAAAAGAACCTGCGATTTTGGGTGAAATTTCAGGCATCGTGAGTTTTGGTAAAGAAACCAAAGGTAAGCGCCGTCTTGTGATTACACCTGAGCAAGGGGAAGCTTTTGAAATCATGATTCCAAAATGGCGCACGATCAACGTCTTTGAGGGAGAACACATAGCGCGCGGAGAAGTCATTGCCGACGGCCCGCTTGATCCGCATGATATCTTGCGTTTGAAAGGTGTTGTTGCATTGACGGAGTATCTCGTGAATGAAATTCAGGATGTATATCGTCTCCAGGGCGTGAAAATCAATGATAAGCACATCGAAGTGACGATTCGCCAAATGGTGCGGCGTGCTGAAGTGACGTCGAGCGGGGAAAGTAAATTCCTGGTTGGCGAGCAAATTGAAGCCGGGCGCATTATGGAAGAAAACGATAAACTCACCGCCCAAGGGAAATTGCCAGCATTGTTTGAGCGGATGCTCTATGGGATTACCAAAGCGTCTTTGACAACCGATTCATTTATCTCGGCCGCATCCTTCCAAGAAACCACACGCGTACTGACGGAAGCTGCGGTAGGCGGTAAGTCAGATTACCTCTTTGGCTTAAAAGAGAACGTGACAGTAGGACGCCTTGTCCCTGCCGGAACGGGCTTAGCCTATCATCTCGTGCGTAAGGCTAAAAAACAACAACAGAGCCTTGGAGCGTTTGAAAGCGTTGAGAAGCCAGTCGGTCCCACCGCAGCAGAGATCGAGTCAGCCTTGGGTGCTGCCTTGGCTGATGCTGCCGGAGACAAAAAGCTTCACGCGGATTAGAGTGTTTTAGGCAAGTCAAAAAGCAGCTTCGGCTGCTTTTTTTTAGGGTGCGCGCGACATACTAGCGTTAAGCGATGAAGTCTTTGAGTTTAGAGATCAGTCCACATACTTGTCAATAATTATAAGGATAGGCCAACATAAATCATCGACGCTGGCGCAAGAGTTCCAACAAGCGCAGATTTTCTTCCGGCGTTAGGCTCCGTATTTTGGTTAAATTCTGCAAAGCGTCCAGTTCTTTTTCTGAGGTGTCATTGAGTTTTTTTAAGATATCCTGCCACTCCGCTTCGAGGTCCTGGATGTCGCGGGGATAGGGATGAATTGCGAGCGCCGAGAAACGCGTTTCATCTGGGTCATTGCGAAAGAATTCGATAACTTGCCCAGTTGATTGTAAGTTTTCTCGGACGAC
This sequence comes from Gammaproteobacteria bacterium, assembly GCA_048594525.1. Lineage (GTDB taxonomy): Bacteria > Pseudomonadota > Gammaproteobacteria > Francisellales > CACEW01 > JAJZUD01. The sequence continues at coordinate 11,567 of JBMDXV010000085.1, forward strand.
GGTGTTAATTGCATGATTCAAAATTTGATTTTCTTCCTCTTTATCGTGCAGGGGGAAAGCCTGCCCTGCTAAAAAAGGATGCTGCAACAATAAAGCAAGGCCTTTTTCAAGTAGGCTCAAATGGGCTTTGGGAGCAGCCAGCGGCTCAGATTTTGCGAGGCCTTTATCCAACAGATCTGTCACTTGGTCGAAGGTAAAATTGAAGCGTTTTGCAATGGTATCTAGTAAAAAGGTTTTATACGGCCCAAGGGGAATACTATCGGCAAGCGTTTTAAAATCGAGAATCCAACGGGATTTTCCAGCAAGGCTGTGGAGATTGATCCCCTCATCCAACTTTTTAATGATGAAATCAGCGAGGGGCAAAGCTTCCACGCGAAGGCGTTTTTCAAACGCGGCTTTCCCTTCCTGTTGCACGAGGGTATCCGGGTCTTCCCCTTCCGGTAAAAAGAGGAAGCGGATATCGAGTTCTCCCGTCATAAAAGGTAGGGTTACTTTTAAAGCACGCCAGGCGGCTTCTCGTCCTGCATCGTCCCCATCAAAACAAAAGAGGATTTCATGAGATTCCTGTTTTAAGAGGCGAATGTGATCAGCTGTCGTCGCTGTGCCGAGGGCGCCGACTGCGTACGATATGCCATGCTGAGCCAGCATGACCACATCCATATAACCTTCGACAACCAGTATCTGCTGGAATTTGGCCTGGGCTCGTTTGGCTTCATAAAGCCCATAGAGCATTTTTCCCTTGTGAAATAAGGGGGTTTCAGGCGAGTTTAAATATTTCGGGCCTTCTTCCTGATCCAGCGTGCGACCGCCGAAAGCGACCACACGCCCACGTTTATCTCGAATGGGAAACATGATTCGATTACGAAACTTATCAAACACTTTACCGCTGTCGTTGTGCGATAACAGTCCTGCGTGCTTGAGCGCTTTTATTTCTGAGGGATTGGGGCTCAGGAATTGGAGCAGATTCTCCCAGCCTCCTGCCGCAAAACCCAAGCCAAAGCGCTTTGCCGTAACTCCGCTGAGTCCTCTTTTTTTGAGGTAATCGATGGCGCTTTTGCGATGAGGATGGATTTTTAATTGCGCTTCATAAAAACCAGCGGCGCGGGTCATCACATCAAACAGAATTTGAAAATCTTCTTTTTTTTCGGCTGAAAGAGATTGTTCGCGCGGGACTTCTAAGCCTTGTTGACGCGCGAGTTCTTCCACCGCATCCACAAAGTCCAGGCGATCAAAATCCATCAAAAAGCCAATGGCATTCCCATGTTTACCGCAACCGAAGCAATGATAAAATTGCTTCGGTTGACTGACCGTAAAGGAGGGGCTTTTCTCCTGATGAAAAGGACAAATCCCAAGGTAGTTACCGCCACGTTTTTTGATGGGTACTCTGACTTGGATTAAATCGACAATGTCAGTGCGATTGAGTAAATCTTGAATAAAGTAGGATGGAATTTGAGCCATAAAAATTGAAGCTCCTCAGCCTCAGACCTCTCCCCGTGGGGAGAGAAGAGGGAGATCGGGTTGCTTAAGCCCTGTTACGACCGCCCCCATCATGGGCATGCATAGCAGGAGAAGAACCGCGATTCATTTTCTTTTGATAACGTTTTACAGCGGCAGCTTTCATTCGTTTGCGTTGGGTCGTGGGTTTTTCATACGCTTCCCGTTTACGTAATTCAGCAAGTACGCCTGCTTTTTCGCATGTTCGCTTAAAGCGGCGAATCGCGCCTTCTACGTTTTCATGTTCTTTTAACCGTACGGATGGCATCTTCAATCACCTCCAAAATGATGCGCTAAGATCAAAAATAGTCGGCGATCATCTCACACCTGCCTTATAAAGTCAAACGTTTTAGGAGCATGAAAATATAGCATCCAGAGTTAAGTTTTAATATACTTAATCTTATCAGTCTTTATCTCAATTTCTAAAAATGAATCATGAACATCAAAACGGAGTGATCGAAAATTTAATTGAGGGGTATCAAGTTTTTTATCACGAATATTTTAAAAGTGGTAAAAATACCTTATATCGTGATTTGGTGGTCGAGGGACAGTCCCCTAAAACGATGATTATTGCTTGTAGTGACTCTCGGGTTGACCCTGCAACCATTCTTCATTGTGAACCGGGCGAAGTATTTGTGGTGCGAAATGTGGCAAACCTCGTTCCTCCTTACGAAAACGATACCAAGCATCATGGCACGAGTGCTGCTTTAGAATTTGCTGTGATTTTTCTCAAGGTTGAGCATATTATTGTTTTGGGTCATAGCCATTGTGGGGGGATTCGTGCGTTATTAAGTGACACTGTCAAGACTTCGTCTGACCGGGGATTTATTTCAAGTTGGATGAATATTGCTTCAGGCGCTAAACAAAAAGCACTGGCAGAAAATCAGCCTCCCTTGATGCGGGAAAAGCGATGTGGAGAATATTCTTTACAGGCGTCATTAAAAAACCTACATACTTTTCCCTGGATTACAGAGCGCGTTGCGACAGGAAATTTACAACTCCATGCTTGGCATTTTGATTTAGAAACAGGGAATTTAATGCAATTTAATGCAGAGCGGGAGGCGTTTGAAAACTTAGTCGAGTAAGAAAAAACTCATTTTTCGGGCGTCAGCGCAGAGGTAAATTCTCTAACCAGCATTTTAGTATACGCCTTGATTTTTGCTTGCTTCGCTTTTTCAGGCTCTCGGATCTGATAAAACATCGACCCATAATTAACACTCGAAAATATCCAAAGCGCCACTTGTTCAACCTCAATATCTGCTTTAATTTTGCCTCGTTCCTGAAATTTCTTTAATAAAAAAATCCAGGTGGGGAAGGGGGGTGTGAATAAAAGTGCGGTCAGGTCGCAAAGCATGCAGATGTAGCATATAGAGGAGAATTGGTCTATAAGCAAGCTACTCAACTAACATGAAGGCAGGATGAATACAGAAGATTTAACAAAGCGATTGTCAAACC
>JBMDXV010000086.1:0-3953 GCA_048594525.1 Gammaproteobacteria bacterium
TAAATCTTGTCTACCACTACCCCTCACCGAAAATCGCAGGATGCCATTATCTACATACCAATCAATGCCTAAAGGCGCTAAAAGCTGAGTAAAGAGTGCTTTTGTCTGACCGTCGAATGCAAAATTATTGAGTTGTTTTTCTGGGATAACATTCATGCCAATAGCAGGCAACCCAAAGCTTTCAACGGCATCTTGAATGACACTCAAGACCGTTACAGAGCCGCGATAACTTTTGCTAAAAATGGCGTTGTTCACTGAAAAAATACTCTCGCCCAGCGTCATCTTGTACACGGAATCCAGGCGCTCACGACCATTTATAATTGTCGTAATTTGCCCATCAAAAATAATCGGAACGTTGTTGCCATACCCCGCATAAAGCCTAATTCTTTGCCCTGATTTATTGATAAAGGATTGTGTCGCATCCGATAGGTTGTACAAAGAAATAAAATTGTCTTTCGAACGTTTACCTGTGAGCGCCTTCTTGATCTCAAAAGCGATTTTTATGTTGTCTGAGTTAAGATCAGCGGGAATTTGAATCGCAGAAGTATCATCTCCTACAATAACTTGTGCTTTGCGTAAATAAAAGGCATAGCTCATATTCACGCTCCAATTGAAGCAATTTCTTGAGGTGTTAAATAGTAAAGATTATAAGCAACTCCCCAGTCATTACGCCCGATGTTGGCGATTGAGCCTGACAAGGCAATCGGGTAAATGTTACCTACAAACGATGTGACAAGCTTTCCAAAAACAGGAATTCCTGGCAAAAGCCTTGCGCCCTCGATAACGCCATTCCCTTGCGCATCATATATTGAGATATACCAACATCCACCTACATCCGACCACCAAATAGTGAGACTGTATTCGTTATCGCCTAATAAGGTTGTAAATTTTTGGCTTGCGTCTGATGTGATAATGATTTGTTGCATTATAAGACGCTCCCTAACCAGTCAATGCCTTTTGCGGCTACGCTTTTTTGTACTTCGGGGCTTTGTCTTTCTCCACCGTTTACTGTGCTCGTACTATTTGCAGCAGGGTTAGGCTTTGGATTCGTTCCATTTCTTCCCGTCGTGCCGATTGGCCCTAACTGAGAGGGCGGAAGCTGGGTTGTTGCCGTACCCACAAACCTAACCTGTCCAAGGTCAAGCGTAAAATAAAGGTTCGTTCCCGTCTTGACGTTCACGGTGGTTTTTAAACTCGTGATGAGCATATTGGTATAAACTTTGAGAGACGTGACTACGGTTAAAGGCTGTCTTGCTTCTTTTGCAGCAACTAGGATCGCCCAGCCGTCCCGTGACTTCGTATTGTTCACGATCGATAGCCCCCCAATCACAAGCGGAATCCCATTAAAAATATTGCTCACGTTGGAGACGAGTCCCGCCAAGGTGATTTTATCAGGGTCGATCACAGCGTGGTCGGTAATATTTGAGCCGTCTTCCAGTGGAAGAGAGGTCTTGCTCACCGTGGAAGTGTGATCTTCACTGGAATAGAGATCAATCCCGTTCAACCCGACAATGCTGGTTAAGTTACTCCCATAGATCAATGCCTGAATGTTGCTAATGGCGTTCGATGCGAAGCTCATTGCGCAATTCCTGAGTCATAAGAACGCGCTGCATTTTTGTAATGTCGTGTTAAGTGCTCTGTGACGACCTTACCGATATGGTGCGCGTCTGAGCTATTAGCGTGTACGGTTAAGTTAACAGTCGTCGTAACAGGAGAATTCGTAGTTGTGATGTTAGAGTTAGTACTATTTGAAGATGGAGCACCGATCGGAGGAGGATTATCAGAAGAAGAGCCTCCAAAAATCCCCTTTACTTTATCTGCTAACCCCTTAATGTCTCCTCCAAAATTCTTTATTGAACCGGTTATCTCTTTGAATTTTCCAATTATCGAATCTATACCCGCTTCAATAAATTTAACTACGAGCATAAAATCATTTTTGATATCGGCCCATATTTTTTTGAATACTGGCCCCAAAGTCATTAACCACTTGACCAAAAGTATTATCCCCAAAGTTAATCCTGCTATTGCAACTGTAATTAGCAAAACAGAGATTGAAATAGGAGCTAATGCCGCGTCAAGGGCAGCAGTTGCAATCGTCCATGCTTTTGTTGCTACGGCAGCTATTTTTGTTACGACTGTCCACGCCGTTGTCGCTATTGTCCATGCTTTTGTTGCCAGTGTGCCTAGCTTAGTTAGAGCCGTCCAGCTTTCCCCAGCTACTTTAACGATCGTAATAGCTGTTTTTACTCCTAAAAATGCAAGAGCTAAAGTGACTAATACTGCTATAGTATCTGTAGTGGCTTTTTTGTGTTCATTTAAAAAGCTAACGAATACACTTAATCGCTTTACTACAGGATCAAGCGCATCAACAATCAAGCTTCCGATTATTTCTGTCAGGCTTAATAATTGATTGCCAAACTGAATGAGCGGCCCCGCGCCAGCATCTGCGGCAGCTTGTGCAGATCCTTTATATTTTTCTTCTAATTGTCCTAAAATAATACTCTGCGCCCCGGCAGCATCTCCTCCTTTTACCATTGCTTCAATCGATTTCTTTTGCGCTTCAGTAAAACTTATCCCATACCGTGTTAATGCCCCTAAAGCCTCAGCGGGATTACTCAAAGCCCTTCCAAGTTGAACAGAAACTTGCTGCAATTCTCCGCCGCTTTTATTGAACCTCGCCCCGTAGTCTATAATATCTTGCTGTGCACGGCTGAACGTATTTCCTGAAACATTTTTGAAGGTTAAAAGTTGAGCCGTAACATTCTTCAAAATATCAGCTTTTTCATAGGTGGACGTATCTTGAAGCTTTTCAGCCATGCCTTCGAGTTGATCACTCGTAAACCCTGCGGCATTGCCGGTAGACTTGAGGCCCGCTTGAACTTGCGCCATAGCTTGCGACATCTCATTAAATGACTCTACAGACTTGGATACCACTTCAAACCCCAAAAATGCACCAATAAAACTCATGGCAGTGGACTTAAGGTGTTTCATCTGTTCATTAAAGAATTCAGCCCCGTATCCCGCTTCTTTTGCTTCATGGCCTGTTTTCTTGAGTTCGGCAGCGGTCTTTTCAGATTTAGCCGCTAATTCAGTTGCGGCTACACTTGCCCCTTCTATTTTAGCCGTTGCACCAGCAGTCGCTGCGCCTAACTCTTGAGTCGCGATCGTAACATTGTTTAAAAGCCTAACGAGCGTTTCTAAAGGCGTTCCTTCAATCAAAAACTCAAGCTTTGTCACTAAAGTATCTAAAATCGTTGCCACCTCATTTCTCCTTCGATTTCTTTTGTATCGCCTCATAAGAGCGGCGCTCGTTCTCAGATCGCACCTGTAAAATTTCAATCATGTTGTAAAAGTCTTCAAGCGATAAGTGGTAGACCTCTCCATATGCGCAAAGTCCGGCTGATATGGGAGCCGCAAGCACTGAGGCAATGTTCTCAGTCCTTACAGGGTCAAACTCTAATCCTTCACTTTCAAAGCCGAGAGTTTTCCTGCGAAGGAGGAATAAAAATTTACGCATAAGGCCCTCAGCAAGACCTCATAAACGTGCAGGGGGTCTATAAAAGCCATTTCTTCTGCACCGTGCAGTCTAAGCCCGCCTACTTGATTTGATTTTGAAAACTGAATATTGTTGAATAAAATTGGAATCAATTCTTTTTGAACATATTGCTGCGGCAGTCTCACCACGCTTTTTAAAATCTCACCTAAAAAATTTTGCTCCTGCATTTTTGCAGTGTTCAATTCCGAAAGGGTCAAGCCCAATTGCTCCCGAATGCTTTCCAAGAGCTTAAAGCCCTCCATCGCATTCAGTTTCCCAATAATAAAAGTGGTTTCCCCGAGCTTCACCTCGCGCTCAGTCATCTTTTTAAAATCAATCATTTTCTCTCCTTAAAAATTAGCCGTTAAATATTCAGAAATAATGCCCTCAAAGTCGATCGTAAATTCATGTGCCTTGG
>JBMDXV010000087.1:0-3159 GCA_048594525.1 Gammaproteobacteria bacterium
CCAGTATCCCTTCTACTTTCAATAAAGTACTTACCATTCCTTGGTGTAGGATTAATTGTAACACCAATTCTAACCAGCATAAATTTTATTGAAAAAATTTGCTTCAAGTTAGAAAGTTTTACCGCGCTGAATAGTTACAAAGTCTTTCCTTAGCACCCCACACGGCTTATACTCAATTGGAAAACATCTGTAGCAATGGCTCTGATAATGTATTTGGCTTGGCTGTTGGGCCTTATGTGGTGATCTATCAGCATGGGTATGGCTCTCCCGATTGGAAAATAGGAGGAGGCTCCGTCGGGAAATATCGTTTAATCCTGAAGGAATGGCACGATAGAACTTATCTTCGGTGGATTATTTTCGGGCACCAAGGCACGGCAGGGCTTGGAGGAAAAGGCTTCGGCAAGGATATCTGCATGTCAAACGATGTGAAGAATTGCGGGGGAACCTCTTATTGCAATGTTCGCGCAGATATTTGGGTGAATAAAGTCGACTTATCAGTCCCGCATGCTCCCTCCGGAAAATAAAAAGAGTTTCTGATACAAAATGCCAACCACGATAAAAGAAAAAGGAATAGACCAGAGGAGTCCTATCCCAAATAGAATGGCGCCAAGTATATTTAATAACAAGCAAAATAACAAAGCCGGGATGATTTTTTTCATGTTTGGAAACACGATCTTGATGGATTGAAGATAGGCTTTTTTCGGGGATAAGTTTTGATCTACCACATTCAGTAGCCCAAAAATAAAGAAGGGAACCAGCAAAAATGCAAACACAAAGGAGACGCCTAACTCGATATATACGCTCAAGGATTTAAAAAAAACCTCTGATAAAAAAGCAATGGAGAAAGAAAGAAAGAAATCTAAGATCCAAAGCGTGACGGCAAACATGAGCTGCGTTAAAAATAAAGGTCCTGTTTTTTTAAAATAACCAAACCCCTGATTTAAGGCAATGGATTCGCCCCGCGCCCGCCTGACGCCATACATATAGAGCCCAGCAAGGATCGGCGTGCACATTAAAAAGAGAAGTAGGGCCGCAAAAAGGCCAACCCAGAAGGGATGAGGATAGCGTGCTTTTAAATAGACTTCGATATTCCATACAATAAGCTGGGTTAAAGCAAGGGCTAGAAAAGTAAGCAAAAAAATCGATTTTGTCCCTTCTATTTTTTCGAAAGCTTCGCGAAAGACAGATTTTAAAGAAAAGGTATTCATGATGGAGTGTCGTAATAAGGCGAGCCCATTATCGCTTATTTGTTTGCTAAATGGAACTGAACCAGGCTCATCGCCACTACGGCTGCCGTTTCAGCGCGTAAAATGTTTTCATGGAGCGCAAAGCTTAAAAAACCGGCCTCGTGTGCGTCTGACACTTCCGTTTCGGTAAATCCCCCTTCAGGCCCGATCAATAGGGTTGTCTCTCCTCCATGTTTTTCTGATAGCATTGTCAATCGAGGAGCATTGTGCTTAAAGATTATGCGCGCTCCCGTTTGGGGTGCATGGAGTATTTTCTCTAAAAGCGTGAGCGGCTCTAAACAAGGCAAGCGATTCAGCCCGGATTGCTCACAGGCCGAAATCATCACTTCCTGCCAATGCATGTGTTTTTTTTCAGCCTGCTCCACGGTGAAGCGCCCTTGTGTACGCGTTGTGATCACAGGTGTAATGGTTGTTACTCCGAGCTCCACAGCCTTTTGGATAGCCCAATCCATGGCTTCCGCTCGAATCAGGCTCATGGCAAGATGAACGGGAGGCATGTGAGAAAGCGCTGAAATGTTTACCACGCCCCGCTCAACCGTGGCCCCCTTTTTATCCATGCTCACTATTTTTGCTAAAGCCACGTGTCCCTGCCCATCAAACAAGCTTATTTCATCACCCGACTGCAAACGCAACACTCTCACATGCTGGGCTCTTTTATCAGGCAAAGCAAATTGACCCGGGGAAGACAAAAGCTCAGCAAAGTAAATACGAGGCATCGGGAATCCTTAAATTAAATCCATCCACTTAATTTGATGAGATAAAATGGGCTCATCTAAAAAAATATGGGCTACGTTCTCAAAGCGCTCGATTCCATCTGTCACCCAAAACTCACTATTGCCTTGACCTTTAGAATTCGCAAGCGCGGGATGCTGTTTAAAATAGGACGAAACCTGAGCCGCAACCGTCTCAGCAGAATCGATAATTTGCATCTTTTGACCCACCACACGACGGAGAGCACCCATCAAAACCGGAAAGTGCGTACACCCTAAAATGAGTGTGTGGGGGCGGTCAGGTTCAGCGAGATTCAGCCATTCATCGAGGTAATGATGGAGAATTTTTTCTGTAATCTCTCCTTGAATGAGCCCCTCTTCTGCTATGGCAACGAGGAGAGGGGTTGCCTTCACGCGGATTCTCGCATGGGGATCTCGTGCCAAGATCGCTTTTTCATACGCTTGGGAACGCACGGTTGCAGGGGTTGCGATGACTGCAAACGGATGCCCGCTTGAAACCGTAAGGGCCGCATCAGCGCCAGGTTCAATGACTCCGATGATAGGGAGATCAGGATAAGTCTTTTGCAAAAGTAAGAGCGCTGAACTCGTTGCTGTATTACAAGCAATCACGAGAAATTTCACGCCTGCCTCAATCAGTGTCTTCGCAGCCTGGAGGGAATAGAGGGTAATCGTATCGCTTGTTTTGGTTCCATAAGGCAGACGTGCCGTGTCGCCAAGATATAAAAAATTTTCATGCGGTAAGGCCCTTTTTAAAGCCCGATAAACCGTTAATCCTCCGACTCCGGAATCAAAAATGCCAATGGGATAAGTGTTCATTCGACGGTCACACTCTTCGCGAGATTCCGAGGCTGGTCCACATCAGTTCCTTTTAAAAGAGCGACATGGTAAGCGAGGAGTTGCAGTGGTAAAATGGCTAAAAAAGGAAAGAGTTCTAAATCCGTTTCAAGCGGAACTTCAATGCGATACAAATGCGCTTTTGGAGGAGGCAGGCATCTTTTAGGGCCCACGACAAAGACTTCCCCTCCCCGGGCCATCACTTCCTCAATATTAGACAACACTTTTTCCTGGAGCGCATCAGGAGGAACAATCACCACCACGGGCATTTTTTCATCAACCAGTGCAAGGGGGCCGTGTTTAAGCTCTCCTGCGGCGTAGGCTTCAGCGTGAATATAGGAGATCTC
>JBMDXV010000088.1:0-7299 GCA_048594525.1 Gammaproteobacteria bacterium
GTGTGTTTTTTTGTAAAAAGGAGTATTTGCGGCTGTTTTAAGCATCATCCTTCGTCCAAAAATATTTCGATTACTCCTGAAAAAATCCAGAGTCCTATTTTTGGAAAACTCCAAAATCCATGTTCGACAGACTCCTAGGGGGCTTGGTTGATTAGAACTGCCAAGTCACTTGTGGGCGCAGTTCATAAAAAATCACGAAAAGATGAAATTTCCTCCTGTTACATCCACATGCACAGTTTCACCTCCCGGGAATTTTCCTTCAAGTAGCGCCTGCGCCAGCGGGTTTTCGATATAGTGCTGAATTGCGCGTTTTAAGGGCCGGGCGCCATACACGGGATCATAGCCGAGTTCACATAATTTTTTCAGGGCTTCGTCGGTAACGCCTAATTTGAGATCGCGCTCCAAGAGCCTTTCTGCCAAACGGCTTAATTGTATGTCTGCAATGCGGCCGATTTCTGATTCACTCAAGGGACGGAAGACAACGACTTCATCAATCCGATTGAGGAGTTCAGGTCGAAAGTGCTGTGTCACCACATTCATCACGAGTTTTTTCATTCCTTCATATCCTGCTTCCGGAGGCGAAGCTTGGATCAAATCTGAGCCGAGGTTGGAGGTCATCATAATGACGGTATTGCGAAAATCCACAGTCCGTCCCTGACCATCAGTCAGGCGGCCATCGTCTAATACTTGGAGAAGGATGTTGAATACATCAGGGTGCGCTTTCTCGACTTCATCGAGCAAAATGACGGAATAGGGTTTTCTCCGCACGAGTTCGGTCAAATAGCCTCCTTCTTCATAACCCACATAGCCGGGCGGGGCGCCAATCAGGCGTGAGACAGAATGTTTTTCCATAAACTCGGACATATCCACCCGGATGAGGGCGTCTTCCGTATCAAATAAAAATTGAGCCAGCGTTTTAGCAAGCTCTGTTTTACCCACACCCGTCGGGCCCAAGCACAGGAAGGAGCCAATCGGTTTATTTGGATCGGCGAGGCCTGCACGCGAGCGGCGAATAGCGTGGGCCACTGCCTTGACGGCATCATCCTGGCCTACCACCCGTTTTTCGAGCACGGATTCCATCCGCAAGAGTTTATCCTTTTCCCCTTCCATCATCCGCGCGACGGGAATGCCGGTCGATTTTGAAATGACTTCTGCAATTTCGTCGGCCGTGACGGCATCCCGGAGGAGGCGCGTGGGTTTCCGTTCAGCCGTATTTTCAGTCTGGAGGCGTTTTTCGAGTTCCGGGATTTTGCCATATTGTAACTCAGACATTTTGGATAAATCGCCTTGCCGACGTGCTTGTTCGAGTTCCAGCTTAGCCTTTTCAAGTTCTTCTTTAATCTGGCTTGCGGATTGAACTTGGGCTTTTTCAGCTTTCCAAATTTCCTCTAAATTCGCATATTCTTTTTCAAGTTTACTGATTTCTTCCTCCAAGTGTTGCAAGCGGGCTTTTGAGGCGGAATCGGTTTCCTTCTTTAAAGCCTCACGCTCGATTTTATATTGGATGAGCTTGCGATCAAGTTTATCCATCTCTTCGGGTTTGGAGTCGATTTCCATGCGAATATGACTAGCCGCTTCATCAATTAAATCAATCGCTTTATCCGGTAGTTGCCGGTCTGTAATATAGCGGTGAGACAACGTTGCTGCCGAAACAATCGCGGGATCAGTAATTTCAACACCATGATGGACTTCATATTTTTCCTTGAGTCCCCGCAGAATCGCAATCGTATCTTCAACAGAGGGTTCATCAACCATCACTTTTTGAAAGCGTCGTTCCAGCGCCGCATCTTTTTCAATGTATTGGCGGTATTCATCGAGCGTGGTCGCACCAATGCAGTGGAGTTCTCCCCTCGCGAGGGCAGGCTTTAACATATTGCCTGCGTCCATCGCGCCTTCTCCTTTCCCTGCGCCCACCATGGTGTGGATTTCATCAATAAACAAAATGATCTGGCCTTCGTTTTTAGCGACATCGGCGAGCACGGCTTTGAGGCGTTCTTCAAACTCTCCCCGGAACTTGGCGCCCGCAATTAAGGCACCCATGTCCAAAGACAATACTTTTTTGTTTTTCAGGCCCTCGGGCACTTCCGCATTGACGATCCTTTGCGCCAAGCCTTCCACAATAGCGGTTTTTCCCACACCCGGTTCGCCAATTAAAACAGGGTTGTTTTTGGTGCGGCGCTGTAATACTTGAATGCAGCGGCGAATTTCATCATCCCGCCCGATCACCGGATCGAGTTTCCCCTTGAGTGCGCGCTCGGTGAGGTCAATCGTATACTTTTCAAGGGCTCCACGAAGTTCATCTGCATTTTGATTCATCACTTTCTGGTCTCCTCTCACTTTTTGGATAATGGGCAACAAGCTATTCTTATTAAGTCCAAAACGCGCTGCTAATTTTCCGAGTTCATGTTTCTCATCGAGCATCGCGAGAAGAAACCACTCTGTTGAAATATAGGCATCTCCCGCCTTTTTAGCAAGTTCTTCTGCTCGCGTTAAAGTCCGCAATAATTCAGGGTGGATGCCAACCTGATCCATTCCGCCTTGAATTTTAGGGAGCGCATCAATCGCCTGTTTGATGGCATCATAAAATTCCTTTACGCGAAGTCCACATTGAGACAAAATCCCGTTCACGCTGCTTTCAGGATTTTCGATTAAAGCGGCCATTACATGCAGTGCATCCACTTGATTATTGCCATGAGACACGGCAATACTTTGAGCGTTTTGTAGGGCTTGTTGCATTGAGTGGGTCAATTTATGGATGTCCATGTTTTTTCCTTAGCTCTGATTTCAATACTGTATATGTGGGGGCCTCTAATATAGTTTCAAGAGATGAAAATAAATTTAAAGCTAAATACGGCAATTTGTTAAAACATATGCTCTGGTGCCACCGCATAAATAGCGGGAATATTGCGAAGGTAACCATGGTAGTCCAGGCCATATCCATAGACATAAGCATTATTTGGCTCTTGTAATCCCGTAAAATCAGCTTCGTGCAAACCCTCAGGTAAGCGCGCATTGATTTTATCCATCAAGACGGCGGTATACACTTTTGTTGCGCCTTGGCCATAACAATAGTCTGAGATCGCTTTTAAGGTGATGCCTCCATCCAAGATATCATCGACAATCACTACGGTTCGATCTACGAGCGGAATGGAGGGTTCGCGTTTCCAGTGGATGCTAGCGCCTGTTATGCCCTCGTAGCGGGTCGCGTGGATATAGTCCATTTGTAAAGGGAAATTGAGGCGTAGGCCGAGCTCGCTGGCGACAAATAAGCCACCATTCATCACAGTGAGGAACACAGGATTTTTATATTCCAACTCGGCTTGCATTTTTTCAGCCAAGTGATCCAGTGCTGCCTGAAGCTCCGTTAAAGAGTAGAGGAGAGTGGCTTTCGCATGGACCTCGCGGATGAATTGAGGGGTAATATCTTGCATGGGCGGGCAGTTCAACTATTGGTGCTTGAAGGGAGGCTGATCCAGTTGGCTGCGTCAGAGGGGTTATCTGTGCCCGTAGTGGGCATCGGAACACCGTCTGTTGAGCTCGGATATTTTTGCCAGGCTGAGGCATTATTGCTACTCTCCGTTGAGGACACTAGGATGCTTGCGTTGGTGTGCTGAATAGGATTCCAGGGCTGTTCATAAACGAGTGAAATCAACGTCACTTGAGGCGCATTATAAAAGCTTGGATTTACACTGAAAGTAAAAGTCGCGTTTCCTCCTGTACCTACCATGCCCGGCGTGGAGGGTGAATTTGTATAATGGTAATCTTCGAGGCTCAATAGATCATGATCATAAAATTGGACGAACCATGTATAGCCGGTCGTCTGGTTTGCTGGCAGGCTGACTTCGAAGGTCTGCTGATCAGTGTTAAGGCGGATGTTTTGCGTGGTATTGTTCGCATACGCGAGGAGGCCTGTGCTCAAGAGAAGCGCGGTTGGGAGCCATTTTTTCATGATCTGTTCCTTATGAATTAAAAGTTTTGTGAGCCAGGCTTTCTAGGCGGGCCGCGGGGGTGATTAAAGAGAAATTGAGTTTGCGTTGTAGTTCACGAATGCTTGCTGAGCCCCCGTATGTGAGGCCGGAGCGTAAACCGCCAATAATATCGGCGACGATCGCGTCTTCATTTTCATTGTACGGAACGTTGAGCGCCGCGCCCTCGGCTGTTTTCCATTCCGGCATCGCGCCCATAAAATCGGCTTGTGCTTCGCGGCTCGCCATGCCTCGGTAGGTTTTGACTTTTAGACCGTTTGCATCCACTGTCACTTCACCTGGTGTGACACGCGTGCCTGCAAACATTCCACCCAGCATGACAAAGTCGGCGCCAAAGGCAAGGGCTTTGACGATGTCTCCCGGAGTGCGAATCCCGCCATCCGCGACGATAGAGCGATCGACCCGCGCACATTCCTGAACTGAAAATAGCGTGGGTACGCCAAAGCCTGATTTAATCCGCGTCGTGCAGACCGATCCCCCGCCGATACCGACTTTGATGATGTCTGCGCCACAGGAAGCGAGATAATCTGCCCCTGCATAGGTGGCCACATTCCCGGACATCAGGCAAGCATTCGGAATCATTTGTTTCACTTGCTTTAAAGTATGTCCCACATAATGCGCATGAGCATGTGCGACATCGATGCAAAAATAGGTCGCCCCAGCATCTCTTAGCGCTTCTGCGCGCTCTAATGCTGCTTTGGAGCATCCTATTGAAACAAAAGTCTTGTGCTTACAACGCTTAAATTCCGCGACACTCTCCTCAATGGATAAGAAGCGATGGAGGACTCCCATTCCGCCTTTTTCAGCGATGAAGTTTGCCATGTCGTGTTCTGTAATCGTATCCATGCTTGCTGTAAAAACAGGCAGACTTAAAGTCAGCTGACCCGTTTTGTCTGTGACGCTGATATCCACCAGGCGGCGTGATTCATAATGGTTGTAGCTCGGGATGAGCAATACATCATCAAAAGTAAAAGCGTGATTAGGGAGTGTCATAAAAGGCGGGTCTCGTTCGGGAAATAAAAGCAGGTTTGAATTATAACAAAAAATATCGGGTTTGCGAGCGGGTGAGAAAGCTTCTATAATCGAGGGCTGGGTTTAATACCAAGGGATCAATATGGTTTGGTTTAAAAAGGTTTCAGAAGGCATTCGCACGGATGAAAAACAAAGTGTGCGTAAAGGCGTCCCTGAAGGGGTGTGGGAGCGATGTCCCGCGTGTCAGACTGCGCTTTATAAGCCTGAACTCGAAACCAATTTTAGCGTCTGTCCCGGTTGTAGTTATCATTTTCGCTTTAAAGTGCGGGATCGGATCGCCCAGATTTTTGATGCTGAAACCGCTCATGAATTGGCTGTCGATGTGTCCCCCGTTGATGCCTTAAAATTTGAAGATACCAAGCCCTATGCCGACAGATTGGCCGAGGCGCAGAAAAAAACGCATGAGATCGATGCGCTTGTGGTCGCGGAGGGCGCAATCCAGGGCGTGCGTGCGGTTGCAGCTGTTTTTAATTTTAATTTTTTAGGGGGATCGATGGGCTCAGTGGTAGGAGAGCGATTTGTGCGAGGCTTGAACTACGCACTCTTGCACCGCCTGCCGTTTATTTGTTTTACAGCAAGTGGAGGGGCGAGGATGCAGGAATCTCTCTTCTCTTTAATGCAGATGGCGAAAATCAGCGCTGCGCTCGCGAAATTTAAAGAAGCAAAATTACCTTATTTGGTTGTGTTGACGGACCCGACCACAGGAGGCGTGTCCGCAAGTCTTGCGATGCTGGGGGACTTACAAATTGCAGAACCCAAAGCCTTGATCGGTTTTGCAGGTCCTCGTGTGATTGAGCAGACGGTGCGGGAAACGCTGCCGGAGGGCTTTCAGCGCAGTGAGTTCCTGCAGGAAAAAGGAATGGTCGATATGATCGTGGATCGACGTCAACTAAAAGAAAAGTTGGCTGATCTTCTCGCCAAACTCTTAAAGTTGCCTGTGGTATGACTTTAGATGCCTGGCTTGATGTTTTAGACAGTCAGCACAATTCGACTCCGCTCCGGGATGCCCATGCGCGTTGTCGTCACATGCTGGAGCGCTTAAAGCTCAAAAAATTTTGCCCGATCATTACAGTAGGGGGAACCAACGGCAAGGGCTCGACGACGCATTTCCTTGCAGCTTATGCTACAAAAATGGGGAAAAAAGTAGGGCGTTACACCTCCCCTCATTTATCTCGCTATAATGAGCGCATTGCCATTGACGGCCTGGAGGTAACAGATGCGGAAATTATCGCTGCGTTTGAGCGCATCAAAGCTGTACAAGATGACCTTTATCTGAGTTATTTCGATTATAGTTTTCTCGCCGCTTTTATTTGCTTTGATCACGCAGGCGTTGAGGTGATGATCCTTGAAGTGGGTTTGGGGGGGCGCTTAGATTCCACCAACAGCGTTGATACAGATTGCGCGGTTTTGACGACCATTGATTTTGATCATATGGGCCTGTTGGGCCATACGCGTGAGGCGATCGGATTTGAAAAGGCCGGTATTTTTAGACCGGGCCGCATTGCCATTTCAGGCGATCCTGCAACCCCCCGTTCAGTGAGAGATTATGCGCAAGAAATAGGCGCACGCTTTTTTGAACGAGGCGTCGATTTTGATTGGGAGACGATGCCCATCAAACCAATGCCCGAGCCTCATTTTCCGATTCAAAACGCCTTGACGGCCTTGCAGGTTGTTCTAGCGCTCCAGGCAGAAAACATTTTAAATTTTAATGAAGCTGTCTTTTGTGAAACACTGCGTTCGGTTCGCATCCCCGGGCGAATGCAGATGTTACAGACTCATCCTGAAATGATTCTCGATGTTGCCCATAATGTAGAGAGCGTGGGCTATTTAATGAAACATCTCAAAAGCCTGTCTCCTGCACCTCACGTCTATGCAGTGTTTTCAGCATTGCAGGATAAAGAAGTCGCAAAAATGATCGCAGCCTGTGAGGGCGTGTTTTCAGAATGGAGCGTCTTACCCTTAGATCACCCGCGTGCAATGCCTTTTGAAGCTTTGTTAGGAACTATGCCGAAAACCGTTCCAGTGCAAGCCTTTGAATCGATTGAAGCGCTCATGGACTGCCGCTTAAATACCATATTGGCACAGGATCGGATTGTGGTCTTCGGTTCTTTTGCAATTGTTAGTTTAATTTTAAATTGGTATGAGCCTCTTGCAAAATTATTTTCAAAATAGCAATCCAAAATAAATTAGTTCCTCTCATTTTCATCCAAAAGTCAAAAGTGGTTAATTATTTTACAAGTTGATTTATTTATATTCATATTTTTCATTTTTTGCCTGAGCA
>JBMDXV010000089.1:0-6072 GCA_048594525.1 Gammaproteobacteria bacterium
CAAAGCCCGAGTCATGGGTTAAAGAAAGGTAAGCTTCTAATTCAGCCTGAAAATAAAGGGCTCTGCGAGGATAATAAAAGGCAAGCGTATAAAGTGCATCCAGCGCCCTGAACCCGCCTTGCTGTTCTCCATAGTGCGTCTCAACCCCTAAAATACCTAGTATAACGTCAGAAGGCACGCCAAACTGTTTGGCTGCATTCGTCAGTGCTTTTCGATTTTGCCGTGCGAAGGTGACCCCTTTTGCAACAAGGCTTGGCGTAATAAAGAGAGATTGATACTGATACCAAGTTAAAGCTTGCTCATTGGGCTTATTCATCATCGCAATGATTTGAGGCTGATATTGGGCTTGGCTCAAAATCGTAGTGAGGCTGGCGGCGGAAAAGCCATCGGACTGCGCTGTTTGCTGAACGAAAGCTTGTACAGTGGGCGCTGTTTCTGCAGGGGTAGATTTTAATAGCACCACCGAGCCCGAGGACTGAGTAGCGGTTTGACTCGATAACGGCGCGGAGGCAGACGGCTTCAATGCAGCGCAGGCTGTTAAAATCAAAAGCAAAAGCAAAGGAAAGAACGGAAGAGACTTTTTTAACATGCTGATTCAAGGGTTTAAGGTTTGATGCATCCTACCAGAAAGGATGTTATAGAAACAACCGTTCACTTACATCCGCTCTAAAATGTGTAAGCCGAGCATATGCATTCCGGTTTTAAATACTCGCGCGGTCAATTCAAGCAAAACAAGCCGGGATGCGGCTTTAGGGTCTCCCTCCACGCGGCAATCTCGAAAAAAAGCATTGAAGCGTTCGGCGAGCCCATACAGGTAATCTGTTAAACGATGCGGGTAGAGTTCATTCGCAACATATTCAATCGTTTCTGAAAACTGCACCAGGTGTAAAGCCAATCCGATTTCGGTGGGATGCGTTATGTCAAGGCTTTCGACCGCCAAAACAGTGTCCACAAGCTTACGCTGAATACTGATTACACGCACGAGGCTATACATGATAAAGGCTGCCGTATTGCCTTCAAAGCGCAGCATACGCTCATAACTGAACTGATAATCCTGAGCGCGGTTACTCGATAAATCTGCATACTTCACGGCATTGATGCCGAGCACGCGCGCCATGTGCGGGAGGTCTCTGGGAGGTGTGCCGCGTGCGCTTAAAATTTCTGCGGCCTTGTCGATCGCCTTATTCAAAAGATCAATCAGCTTTTCTGTGTCCCCGGAGCGGGTTTTAAACTTCTTGCCATCTGCGCCCTGAACCAGGCCAAAAGCTACGTGCTGCACGCGAACCTTGTCGGTGAGATAACCGGCCTTGCGGCCTGCTGCAAAAATCATTTCAAAGTGTGTGCTCTGGCCTGCGTCCACCACATAAATCAACCGTGCTGCGTGTTCAATTTGCGTGCGATGCCAGATCGACGCCATGTCTGTACTGGCATAATTAAAGCCCCCGTCGCTTTTTTGCATGATCAGGGGCAAAGGCTCCCCTTCTTTTCCGCGAAAGCCCGGTATAAAAATGCATTTTGCGCCTTGTGACTCCTCAATCAAACCTTTCCGGCTTAAGTCCTCCAAGACGGGGGCGAGATAAGGATTATAAAAAGATTCTCCGCGCGTCGTCAGCTTTACATCCAGTAAATCATAAATTTCTTGGTATGCGAGGGCCGAAATTGCGCAAATTATTTTCCAGGCATGCAAAGCTTCAGGCTGGCCTTGCTGTAAAGCCACCACTTTATACTGAGCTGTTTTTTTAAACCCCTCATCCTCATCGAAGCGCTTTTTAGATTCACGATACCAGCCCATCAGATCACTTAAATGAGCCGGACGCTGACCGGATAAAACTTCAGGCGCAACCTCCTCCATGTATGCAATCAACATGCCAAAAGCCGTCCCCCAGTCGCCAATGTGGTTCAGGCGCAAGACGTCGTGTCCCATAAACTCAAACACACGGGCCAGACAATCCCCAATAATGGTCGAGCGCAAATGGCCCACATGCATCTCTTTTGCGACATTGGGACTTGAAAAGTCAATAACGATTTTTTCACGAACCGACCATTTCAATCCCAGATTCGGTTGGGTCAGCATGGTGTGGACCCTCGCGTGTAAGGAAGCAGGTGCAATCCTAAAATTGATAAACCCGGGGCCTGCGATGACCAGCTCTTCAAAAAGAGAATCCTTCACCAAGTGGACTTTCAGCGCTTCAGCGATCTCACGGGGACTTTGTCCCAGCAATTTTGTAAAGCGCATCGCACTATTACATTGGTAGTGGCCGAGCTTGGGGTCTTTTGTCTGAGCGATTTCAATGTCTTCTGCTAAAAAGGACTGCCCGGGAAAAGCCGTATGGCAAGCTTTTAGCGTCAGCGCCTGAATTTCTGCGCGTAAAGTGTCCATCCCCTGCGTTCCGCTAACAGGCATTTAATACTTCCAGTACATGCCCGGGAACGGAGACTTTGCGCCACTCCCGAATGAGAACGCCCTCTGGGCTAATTAAAAACGTGCTTCGCTCAATCCCCATGTATTTTTTGCCATACATGCTTTTTTCTAGCCAGACTTCAAAGCATTCAGACAATGTGCCTTCCGTATCCATAATTAAATCAAAAGGCAAATCACATTTCGCCCGGAATTTTTGATGACTCTTTTCATCGTCTTTTGAAACGCCGAGGATCAAAGCATTTTTAGCTTGAAACGCATCCCAGTTTTCTCGAAAACCGTGTGCTTCCAGTGTACATCCCGGCGTGTCATCTTTGGGATAAAAATACAAAATGATTGTTTTCCCTGCAAAATCACTGAAATGATGCGTTTTTCCATCCGTCATCTGAAAGGCCAGGTCCGGCACTTTATCACCAATTTTCATATTTAATTCCTCTCTAATTCAAACATCCCATCCAAATTATATTGCTCACAAAAAATCATGAAATTTTCCCGCAGTTCAGGAATA
This sequence comes from Gammaproteobacteria bacterium, assembly GCA_048594525.1. GTDB lineage: Bacteria > Pseudomonadota > Gammaproteobacteria > Francisellales > CACEW01 > JAJZUD01. Next base: position 2,928 of record JBMDXV010000089.1, read on the forward strand.
CTGACTTCCATGGGAATATACACGAGGATGCGTAACTTTTGCATGGGGACAGCAGTTTTTCCCTGAAGATAGCGATCCGTCCAAATTTCTTTCACAATCAAACGCTTTTCCCCTCGGATAAAGTGAATGAGCAAATCAAATAAAGCAATGTTCATAAACGCATTGGCTTCAAACACATAAGGGAGACGCACCACATCATCCAAACGAAAGACATCGCGTTTCCACTCCAGGTTTCCGGCTTTTAAGGCTTTTTTTCGGGCCTTCAGGCTCGTCTCAATTTTGGCAAGCTGATGCCAATCTCCCCCGACATGCAATTGAAAACAGACCCAGTTATCCGTTTGGCTTAAATACTGCTGCACAATCGCCAAACCCTGCACAGCACAGTCATCAAGGATGCCCTGCCACACGTCCAAATCTTCAAAAAAACTGCCCACGATGACGATCTGGTCTTCTTTGACGGAGGAATAAACAGGCTCTTCTGTAGTGAGTTCTTGTGTCATTTTGTGTTTTCCTTTTTTCCTAAAAGCCAATTTTCAAATCGGGCTTGTATTTTAACATGAGGGCTTTTATTTTTGCTTGTATGCTCTCCAAATTCGCACGCGTATCGGCCTCAAACCGGAGGGTCAACATGGGCGTTGTGTTTGAGGCACGGACGAGACCCCATCCTGTTTTAAATTCAACCCGCAAACCGTCTAAGGTGACAATCTTCGCGTCCGGAAAATCAGCGCCCTCTTGCAAGGCTTTGATATACGCATACTTCTCGGCATCGGGAATCATCACATTTAATTCCGGCGTTGAAATACTATCGGGAATCGCTGCAAAAATGCTGTCGAGGCTGGTGTGATGCTCATCTAAAATCTGCAATACCCGAGCAGCGGAATACAGTCCATCATCAAAGCCATACCAGTTATCGCGAAAAAAAAGATGTCCGCTCATTTCACCAGCGAGCACCGCCTCTTCTTCCAGCATTTTTTTCTTGATGAGCGAGTGCCCTGTTTTAGACAGAATCGGAATGCCTCCTGCCTCTTCAATCACATCCGCGAGGAATTTTGAGCATTTCACATCAAAGACGACCTTCCCCCCTTGCTGTTTTTGTAAAATTTGCCGAGCGAAGAGCATAAGTTGTCGATCCGGATAAATCATTTTGCCCTGAGGCGTAATCAGCCCTAGGCGATCTCCATCTCCATCAAAGGCGAGGCCGACATCTGCTTGTTCCCGAAGAACCGTTTTAATCAACGTGGCGACATTTTCAGGTTTTGAAGGATCGGGATGATGATTGGGAAAATGACCGTCCACGGTGCAATATAATTCCACCACTTCGCATCCGAGCGCGCGATATAAGGCTGGTGCCACCAAGGCCGTTGCCCCATTTCCAGCGTCGATGACCACTTTTAATGTGCGCTTGATCGGAATGCGCTTCACCACATCGGCGATATAATCTCTAATGATCTCTTTATAATCAGTGTGTTGACCTTGGCCCTGCACAATCCTGCGCGTTTTAATCCGCGTCAACAGCCCCTGGATTTGATCTTCACTCAAGGTCTTACCCTGGATGACTGTCTTTAATCCATTATCGTCCCTCGGATTATGGCTTCCCGTCAGCATGACACCTGTTCGGCTCGTTAAAGTTTCAGTCGCAAAATACAAGAGCGGCGTCGGAACCATCCCAATATCCAGAATATTGCATCCCGTCGCCAAAATGCCTGCCGTCAAAGCTTCATGCAAACCAGGGCTGGAGAGGCGACCATCCCGACCGACAATCATCGTGCGCTCTCCCTGAGACAGCACCTCAGACCCTAAAGCGAGGCCAATGTCATGTACGAGCTCAGCGCTCAAGTCAGAAAGCGTATTACCGCGAATATCATAGGTGCGAAACACATGGCTCGGGATGTTCTCAATCGGCATGCGAAACATCACTTTCTCCCGGTTGAGCCAAAGCCTTGGGCCTCGCGCTCGGAAGGCTTGAATGCTGTGAGGATATTCCACGTGGCTTGCATAACCGGCACGATGACCAACTGCGCAATCCGTTCTCCCCTAGACAGCGTATAGGATGCCTGACTACGATTCCAGCAAGAAATCAACAACTCCCCCTGGTAATCCGCATCAATGAGCCCGACTAAATTGCCAAGCACAAGCCCATGTTTATGCCCCAAACCGGAGCGCGGTAAAATCATGGCCGCATAACGCGGGTCTTCGATATGGATGGCGATCCCTGTCGGAATCAATTCCGCTGCCCCCGGTTTTATTTCAAGCGGCGCCTCAACAGCAGCGCGCAAATCCAGTCCTGCCGAACCCGGCGTCGCATGCGCAGGCAAGGGAAATTCTTCATAAAACTGCTGATTCAAAATTTTAAGATCCACATCCATATTAAAGCCTGGCGCAAAAAAGAAAACATATTAGCAAATCTTGGCTGTGCTTCACTATGCTGTCACGCATACCATAAAATATGCACTGACTCTGCCCAGGCAAAGCAGGCCCTGCAAGGCTTGTCGTAATAAGATGGTCTGAAGGAGACCTTGGATCACTCCAGTAAATCTGAAAAATTAATGATATGGCTGAAATACTGCGCTTCATTCACGCTTTCGCTCACGCCGTTCACATGAATCAGCACAGGCATAATGGAGAAGCCTCTCGGCAAATAAAATTGTTCTAGTTTTTGTTTGACTTCGCTGATCACATCAGATTTGATTTCTTGCTTTGAAAACTTGAGTTCACAGGCATAGAGCAGGTTCGTCCGAGTCTGGATTAAATAATCAATCTGGCAGCCTTTTTTTCTAAGCTGCGGTCTTTGAAAATAAGGGTTATCCGTAACAATACTTTCGGGATAAATATGCAACTTTTCCCAAATGAACTTTCTGTTATTTAAGGCGAGATTCTCAAACTGTAACCCCATCATCCCTTCAAGGCCCGGCAAGGCGGATAAGGATATATTGTCAAAGTGGTTGCCTTCTATTTTGCTTTTATTTTTTTCAATGTACTTCAGGTAAAAACGCAAATAATTATCAGACAGTCTATAGAGCCTCTTGCAAAATTATTTTCAAAATAGCAATCCAAAATAAATTAGTTCCTCTCATTTTCATCCAAAAGTCAAAAGTGGTTAATTATTTTACAAGTTGATTTATTTATATTCATATTTTTCATTTTT
>JBMDXV010000009.1:0-3530 GCA_048594525.1 Gammaproteobacteria bacterium
CTATCCAGACAAAAGACAGAAGGGATGATTGCTTGTGGGGTGTTAAATAAAATGACCAGGATAGGTATGCCCAAAAGTTATCGTGTAGCTTAAATTATGAACCAATGTTTCTGCTCAGAGGGTTATGCAACAACGCCGCATGAAGCCCATCCAGAGTTTATTCAAATGCTTAAATCTAAAAAGTTAAAACCGAACCCTTCTTTGTTGTTTGGTGATTATGTTTCTTCACAAGAAAGAGTAGATAGAAAACCTGATGATATAAACGGGAATAGCCTGTGATATTTGATTGTGGTGGCGCGCAGAGTGTAGTAAACTCGCCGTATGATCTCACTCCATTTCAGCACTGCATTTAAAAAGCTTTTACCTTTACAAAGCTATGAGTTTGAAGCCGATAGCTTGACGCAGGTGTATCGTTGGATTCAAACGCATTTGCCAGTGCTGACGCCTGTTTTATTTGACAGTGCACAAGCGAGCCCTAAGCCGTTTGTATGCATCCTCTGCAATAATGTGCAATTGAATCTCAGTGATTCTGCTTTAAAATTCTCTCCCGGCGATCAGCTTGAAGTGATTTTGCCGATGTCAGGGGGATAAATCTTTTATTGTTGAAAATAGCGGTCAAGCATGAGGATTTGATCACGCACTTCAGCTGCTTTTTCGAATTCCAAGTTTTTGGCGTGATCCCGCATTGTTTTTTCAAGTTGTTTTAAGCGCTTGGCGACTTGATCGGGCGTTAAGCTTTTTAAGGTCTCATGTTCGGGAGACACGGCTTCAGGCGTGGGGCGTGCGCCTTCCATAATGTCATGAACCGCGCGCTGAATGGATGTGGGGGTAATGCCGTGCGTGGCATTGTGTTCGAGTTGTTTGGCGCGTCTTCTTTCTGTTTCGTCAATTGCCTGGCGCATCGCAGCCGTGATTCTGTCTGCATAGAGAATGGCTTTGCCGTTTACATTCCGCGCGGCCCGACCAATCGTTTGGATGAGGGAACGTGCTGAACGCAGAAAACCTTCTTTGTCCGCATCGAAAATGGCGACCAAGGAGACTTCCGGTAAATCGAGGCCCTCACGCAAGAGATTGATTCCCACTAAGACATCAAACACACCGAGCCGAAGATCGCGCAAGATTTCAGTGCGCTCCACGGTGTCGATATCAGAATGCAGATAACGCACGCGTACGCCTTGTTCGTTCAGGTAATCGGTCAAATCTTCTGACATTTTTTTGGTGAGTGTGGTAATGAGCACGCGTTCTTTCAAGGCTGCGCGGATTTTGATTTCAGAGAGCGCATCATCCACCTGGCTTGCAACTGGGCGAATGAGGAGTTCCGGGTCGACGAGTCCCGTGGGCCGCACGACTTGTTCTGCAATATCCGTGCCACTCTTTTCCATTTCATATTCACCGGGCGTGGCTGAGACATAAATGGTTTGAGGAGCAAGCGCTTCAAATTCCTCGAATCGTAAGGGACGATTATCCAAGGCAACGGGGAGCCTGAAGCCATAATTCACAAGGTTTTCCTTGCGGGCGCGGTCTCCCTTTGACATGGCGCCGATTTGCGGGACGGTGACGTGAGATTCATCAATGACAAGGAGGGCGTTCTGTGGCAAATATTCAAAGAGCGTCGGCGGCGCTTCGCCCGGTAAACGCCCTGACAAATAGCGTGAGTAATTTTCAATCCCCTTGCAATATCCCATCTCCGCAATCATTTCGATATCATACAGCGTGCGCTGGCGCAGGCGTTGGGCTTCAACGAGTTGATGTTCCCGTTCAAAATCCGAGAGCGTGTCGCGGAGGTCGAGTTTCATCTGATCGATCATGCTCATCAGGATGTCGCGCGGCGTCACATAATGCGTTTTGGGATAGATGCTGGCGCGAGGGATCGCGCTCATCATGTGGCCCGTGAGCGGATCAAAAAAGCGAAGAGCTTCGATCGCATCATCAAAGAGTTCAATCCGGAGCGCATCTTTGGCGGAATCCGCGGGAAAGACATCGATCACCTCTCCCCGGACCCGATAATGCCCCCGCTCCAGGATGAGATCATTGCGTGTATATTGGAGTTCAGCGAGGCGGCGAATAATCTCACGCTGACTGATTTTTTCATGGCGCTGCAAGTGCAGGAGCATTTTGCGGTAAGAGGTCGGATCGCCCAAGCCATAAATCGCCGAGACCGTTGCGACAATGATGGTGTCGGGATATTCCGTCAGCGCACGCGTGGCTGAGAGGCGCATCTGCTCAATATGCTCGTTGATGGCGGAATCTTTTTCAATATATAAGTCCGATGAGGGAACATACGCTTCCGGCTGATAATAATCGTAATAAGACACAAAATACTCAACATGGTTGTTCGGAAAAAAGTCTTTCATTTCGCCATAAAATTGAGCCGCAAGCGTTTTATTGTGCACAAGGATCAGGGTCGGCCTTTGAACATTTTGAATCACGTTGGCGATGCTAAACGTCTTTCCCGAGCCCGTTACGCCGAGCAAGACTTGGTGCGAGAGCCCGTCCTGCAATCCTTCTGTAAGCTGACGAATCGCGCTCGGCTGGTCGCCTGCCGGGGAGTACGGAGCGTGAAGTTGAAAGGGGGTTTTGTCAAGCATTAATGAGCCTAGCCTAAAGACTGCATATCAATCACAAACCGATATTTTACGTCGCTCTTCTGCATGCGGTCATACGCCTCATTAATCTGTTGAATGGGAATGAGTTCAATGTCGGAATAAAGCTGATGCTGCGCGCAATAATCCAGCATCTCCTGCGTTTCCTGAATGCCTCCAATGGCGGAACCCGTCACCTTCCGGCGGGGAAGGATAACGCTGAAGGGCTTTAAAACAGGAGCATCTTCCAGGTTCGGTACGCCGACTAAAACCATAGTGCCGTCACGCTTCAGGAGGTTGAGATAAGCACTGAGATCATACTGGCCCGCAGCTGTGTTCAAGATGAGATCAAACGATTTCGCGTGACGAGCCATGTCATCCGGGTTTTTAGAGATAATTACTTCTTGTGCGCCGAGACGTTTGGCATCGTCCGCTTTAGCGGGAGACGTGGTAATCAGGCTCACCGCTGCACCCATACTATGCGCGAGTTTAATGGCCATGTGACCAAGGCCGCCTAAACCGATCACACCCACCTTTTGTCCCGGTCCTGCTTTCCAATACTTTAAAGGAGAATAGGTTGTAATGCCTGCGCAGAGCAAAGGGGCGACGCGTGCTAAATCAAGGTGCGGGGCAATTTTTAAAGTGTATTTTTCATCGACAACGATATTGTTCGCGTATCCTCCGAAGGTTGGGGTTTTGCCATCTTGCTCGTAACCGTTATAGGTGCCTGAAAACCCTTTATCACAATATTGTTCCAGGCCTTCCCCGCATTCTGCACAGCGGCGGCAAGAGTCCACCATGCAGCCCACGCCTGCGATATCGCCTACTTTAAAGCCGCGAACGCCTGCGCCGACTTGCGTCACACGGCCCACGATTTCATGGCCCGGCACCATCGGAAACACTGAGCCTCCCCATTCATCGCGGGCTTGATGCAGGTCAGAGTGACAT
>JBMDXV010000090.1:0-2218 GCA_048594525.1 Gammaproteobacteria bacterium
GGTGTGTTTTTTTGTAAAAAGGAGTATTTGCGGCTGTTTTAAGCATCATCCTTCGTCCAAAAATATTTCGATTACTCCTGAAAAAATCCAGAGTCCTATTTTTGGAAAACTCCAAAATCCATGTTCGACAGACTCCTAGGGACGCGTTGTAAATAATGATGCAATTCTGTTAAAACCCTTCCTTGCTCCTTATCCAGTGACGCTTTATCAATTGCGTTAATCCGCTCTAAAGCGACGCTCCGAGTTAAGCGTGGTTCCCTTTTGTAATCTAAAATCTTACTTCCCGTCTCCCGCCAAATTTGTGAGAGGTAAGCCTGGAAGGCGCCCTGTGCTTCGACGCTCAAATGCTCAGGATAAAATCGCCCCAGCATTCTGTGGGCCAAAGCTTGCAAAGTTGGATTTTGAAAACGGAGCGCACGCTTCTCTTTTTCTTTTGCAGGCGCGCGCCAAAAATCTTGCATTTCAATCAGCTCTTGATCTGTCCAAAAATGCGATAGTTGATAAAGCTTGGCCTCTTCATCCACCTCATTATAAACTGGAAATTTAAAATTCAATGCATATGATTGTATGGCCTTAAAATAGCCTGGTGTACGTTGTAAGAATTGGAGGGTCTCGCGCGCTAATGTTTGTCGATTTTCTCCCACTTGATTAAAGCGACTCTCAGCCTGCAGAATAAAAGGAGGCTCCCCCAGTCTTTTTTTGAGTGTCCACATCTCGGGGATGACTGCAGGATCGCCCGACAGAATGCGTGCATCCTCCAGATTCAGCCAGATCGTTTGATTTTTATAATGCCAATGCTGGCCTAAACCCAGCACGTAGACTTGATAAGCCTGATCCACACCAAACCGACCATTCACAGCGAGACCGAAAGGATACCCCACCTCTTCCACCGGGATGAGAGGAAGTTTGACCAGGCGCGCACTTTCTTCTGATTTGATAAAACAGCCGAGTAAATTTTCCCAGAGCTTCGTGTCCTCCTTCAGTTTTTTAGCGAGGGCAAGCGTAGCTTCAACATCCACCATGGCTTGGTGGGCGGGACCCGATGCTAGATTATTTTTTTCTGCAAGGTCTTCCAGTTTCAAGGACAGTTTGTCATTCCTGAGGCCCCATTCCAAATGATTTCTGCGCCCGAGATAATAAAATACCACCATTGGAAAAAGATCCATCCTGCGGCACTGATTGGCAAATTGATGCGTATAAGGCGTGAGGAGGTGTCGATAAAAACTAAAGCGCAAAAACTCATCATCAAAACTTAAGGTATTATAGCCGAGGCTAATCGTTCCCGGCTCATTCAAAAGTGCGTGAATATGTCTGATTGCTTCATGTTCCGGCAGGCCTTCCTGTTGTAATTGCCTCAAGGATAAGCGATGGGTGATCATGGCCTCCGGAGACGGAATGACATCCACCGTGGGTTTGACCAAAAATTCATATCGCGCGATTTCATTTAAATCAAGGTCCGTTCGAATCGCAGCAAATTGATACACCTGATCAAATGCAGGTGAAAGTCCCGAAGTTTCAAGGTCATAAAAAAGATAAGTATGCATCTGCTTCAACCAGATTTTTAGCGAGAGTGTAATCGCATTTAGAAAGAGAAGCCACGTCCCACATTTACTTCTCGCTTAAAAACTTGCATTATCTCGTAAATTTTCTTGATTTGAGCCCATGATCGCCCCCTCTGCCCGCAAAACAGCCTTCCTTATTTTACAGGACGTTCTTGAAAAACATCATAGTCTCGATCGCGCCTTTGAACAATATCTGGAACATCCCCTCCGCGAAACAGCTTGGATCAAAGCACTGTGTTTTGGGATTTTAAAAAAGCGCTCCCTCCTCGATTTCCTATTAGCGAAATTCAGTAAAAAACCCATTTCGCAAAAAGATCGGGCCCTCACCTGGATCATTTATATTGGGTTATATCAACTCTTTTTTATGGAGACCAAGCCCCACGCGGCCACGTTTGAAACTGTTGCGTTATGTAAGCAAGTAGGCTTTTCTCATGCCAGCGGATTTGTGAACGCGCTCCTCCAAAATAGTGTGCGCTCCGGCATGCCCACTTTTCCACCTTATGCACTCTATAATCATCCAGATTGGCTACTCCATCAGTTCAAACAAGCCTACCCTGAAGCCTGGCCCGAGATTTGCGAAGCCAACAATGCACACCCGCCTTTTTATCTCCGGGTGAATCTTCGCAAAATTCAGCGTGAGGCTTATCTCGATCTTT
>JBMDXV010000091.1:0-8984 GCA_048594525.1 Gammaproteobacteria bacterium
GAAAAAATCCAGAGTCCTATTTTTGGAAAACTCCAAAATCCATGTTCGACAGACTCCTCGGGCGTAGCATATTGCTTTTCAAAATCTGTCGCCTATAATGGCTTCTTCTTCATTTAAGGACATTTCTATGCCCCGCACTGCTAAATTGACACTGGATAACGGCGAGAGTTTTGATCTTCCCATCTTGAGGGGGACCGAAGGCCCGGATGTGATTGATGTGGGTGCACTTGCGAAAGCGAATTTATTTACGTTTGACCCCGGTTTTATGGCGACGGCCGCTTGCACTTCTAAAATCACTTTTATTGATGGCGACAAAGGCATCTTATTGCATCGGGGCTATGCGATTGCAGACCTCGCAAAACACAGTACGTATCTTGAAGTGTGTTATCTCCTTTTAAATGGAGAATTGCCCACGCAAAAAGAAATATCTGAATTTGAACAAAATATCAAATACCACACGCTCGTTCATCAGCAAATGGTGAATTTTTTCAACGGCTTTCGACGAGATGCCCATCCCATGGCCGTGATGGTCGGCGTGGTCGGCGCCTTATCTGCTTTTTATCATGAGAACCTTAACATTTATGATAAAACGAATCGTCAACTCGTCGCCCATCGCCTGATCGCAAAAATGCCGACGATTGCAGCAATGTGTTATAAATATTCGCTCGGCCAGCCGTTTATGTATCCTAAAAACGATATGAGCTATGCTGAAAACTTTTTATACATGATGTTTGGTACACCCTGTGAAAAATATGTCCCTAACCCCATCTTTGTCAAAGCCCTTGATCGCATTTTTACTTTGCATGCGGATCACGAACAAAATGCGTCCACGTCCACCGTGCGCCTTGCGGGTTCGACGGGTGCGAATCCTTATGCCTGCATTTCTGCCGGTATTTCTGCGCTTTGGGGCCCGGCGCATGGGGGAGCGAATGAAGCCGCTTTAAAAATGCTGATGAAAATCGGCACACCCGACAATATCGATAAATATGTCGCCATGGCCAAAGACAAAGAAAGTGGCTTTAGGCTGATGGGCTTTGGGCATCGCGTTTATAAAAACTTTGATCCGCGCGCGACCGTCATGCGCGAAACCTGTGCTGAAGTACTCGGCGAACTTGGAGACCGCAACAATCCCATTTTAGAAGTCGCCATGCGGCTTCAGGATATTGCCTTGAGTGATCCCTATTTCATCGAGCGTAAACTCTATCCGAATGTCGATTTTTACTCGGGGATTATCTTACATGCGATTGGGATTCCCACCTCAATGTTCACCGTCATTTTTGCGGTTGCAAGAACCATCGGCTGGATTTCGCAGTGGAATGAAATGATTGCAGACAAAGACTCCAAACTGAATCGCCCCCGGCAGCTTTATACGGGTGAGCATTTCCGTCAATATGTTCCCGCTGACAAGCGTTAAATTGGAATGCCTTTTGATTATCAAGACATGTCGGCTCCCTTTGCGCTAAAGGGAGCGGGAAAAAAAGCGGCGCTCCTCATCCACGGCTTTTTAGCGAGCCCTTATATTATGCGGTCTCTCGGCAAAGTCTTGAATCAGGCGGGGTATGCGATTCAGGCCATTACCCTCCCCGGTCATGGAACGGTTTATCAAGACCTTCGGGATGGATCTTATTCACGCTGGCAAAAGCATGTTGATGACGCTGTGCAATCTCTTCAGGCCGTGTATGACGAGGTCGTGATCGTGGGCTTTTCTCTGGGCTCCATTTTAGGGCTCATCGCCGCGTTTAAATTTAAACTTGAAAAAGTGATTGCCCTCTCGCCAGCGTTTAGAGTGACGCCAGCCGCTCAAATTTTAAAGTACTTGAGTTTTCTCCGCTTAGATCGCCTCATCCCTGATCTCCGTTGCACGCAAAGTGAAATTGAAAATTTTGGGAGTTATCGGCGCTTTTCTGCGCATGCTGTAGCCGAAGTCCAAAAAACCATCGATCACTATCACAAAGCCCTCCTTCGACAAAAACAATTACCCAAACTCTATGTGGCTTGTAGTGTGGACGATTCCACCGTTGAAATTGCAGGTGTCCTCGCAAGCATTCCCTTATATCCGGCAGGGAGCCGTTTTCGAATTTATACGGCAGACCGGGCACGCCTCCCTAAAAACCTGAGCGGCGATCATATCAAAATCATCGATGCGCATAACTTTAAACGGATCAAAGCCTTTTCGCATGTCTCTTTGCCCGTTGCGCCCGATGACCCTTATTTTGGCGAACAGGGTGCATACTACGGTAATCTCGCTGAAGCCATTTTCTTTGCAGAACCCACCTGGCGAACGCGAGACGCCTCTCTAAAACGGCTCACTTATAATCCTGATTTTGAAGCCATGAGTGCGGACATGCTCACCTGGCTTGAAGGCGAGCGGGTTAAAGTGGTGATTGGCATCATCACAAATGACCAAGGAGAACTTTGCCTAGCCAAACGCCCGGGCCATGTTCACTTAGGCGGACTTTGGGAATTTCCGGGTGGGAAACTCAGCCCGGATGAAACACCCTTAGCAGGATTAAAACGCGAGCTTCAAGAGGAAGTGGGTATTGATGTCCTCCGTGCTGAGCCGTTTATGTGCTTTCCTTATGAGTACCCGCAGCTTAAAGTCGAGCTTGATTTTTGGAAAGTGACAGAATTTGAAGGGCGCATTCACGGAAAAGAAGGTCAGCCCATCCGCTGGGTCAAGCCTGAGTCGCTTAAAGATTACGCTGTACCTGAAGCGAGTCTCCCCGTGATCGAGGCTTTAGTTCATCAGAACACTTTGCATTCAAAAGAGGAGGATAAACAAAATGGCGGGGCATAGTAAATGGGCCAATATCAAACATCGCAAATCGGCACAGGACGCTAAAAAAGGCAAAATCTTCACGCGTCTCATTCGCGAACTTACAATTGCAGCGCGGCAAGGTGCGGATGCGTCAACCAATTCGCGGCTGCGTGCGGCCATTCACACGGCGCTTTCCAATAATATGACACGAGATACCATCGATCGGGCCATCAAACGAGGCGCAGGAGAAGATGAAGCCTCCAACGTCGAAGAAATCCGGTATGAAGGCTATGGCCCAGGGGGTGTTGCGATTATGGTGGACTGCTATTCTGACAACCGGAACCGGACGGTATCTGAAGTGCGCCATGCCTTCACCAAATGCGGTGGGAATCTCGGCACGGATGGGTCGGTTTCTTACCTATTTAAGCAACAAGGAATCATTCATTTTTCTCCTGAAACCGATGAAGACGCACTCGTAGAAGCTGCCCTCGACGCGGGTGCTGAAGATGTTGTGAACGAAGAACAAGGCCTCACGGTGATCACGAGCCCGAGTGATTTCGCTAACGTGGCTGAAGCCCTGGAGAAAAAAGGCATAGGGGCCCTCCATGCGGAAGTCACGATGGTTCCCGCGACGGAAATTGCCCTCTCAAACGAGCAGGCAGAAAAGTTGATCAAATTAATAGACATGCTCGAAGAATTAGACGATGTGCAAAATGTCTATTCCAACGCTGCCTTCCCCTCATGAAAATCCTCGGGATCGATCCCGGCTCGCGCGTCACGGGCTTTGGCCTTATCGAGAGTGAAGGCGCTCGCATTCACTATCTTTCAAGTGGCTGCATTCGGCTCAAACCCACGCTCTCGGTCCCAGAACGCCTAACTGAAATTTTTAACGGCATCACCCATGTCATCGAACAATTTAAGCCGGAGACCTGCGCAATTGAACAGATTTTCATGCATAAAAGCCCCGGTTCCGCTTTAAAACTCGGTCAGGCACGCGGTGCGGCCATCACCGCCATGGCGCTCCAACATATTGAAATTGCTGAATACTCTGCGCGCCAGATTAAGCAATCCGTCGTGGGCTATGGGGCTGCCGATAAAGTGCAGGTGATGCACATGGTCAAGGAGCTCCTCCACATTCAACATGAATTAAAGCCGGACGCTGCCGATGCCCTCGCTGTCGCGCTCTGTCATTTTCATTCTCGCCAAAGTTTATTACACTTACAGGGCGCAACCAAAACCGTACGAGGAAGGTTAAGATGATCAGTCGTTTACATGGGATTTTAATGGCCAAAATTCCGCCCACCCTTCTGATCGATGTCAACGGTGTCGGTTATGAAGTGGATGTGCCGATGACAACCCTTTACGATCTGCCGGAACTCGGGGAGCGCCTCACGCTCCACACCCATCTTGCGGTACGGGAAGACGCGCATCAACTCTTTGGCTTTCTAATCGAAGAAGACCGGCGCTTGTTTCGGGAACTCATCAAAGTAAATGGTATCGGGAGCCGCACCGCCCTCGCCATTTTGTCGAGTGTGAGCAGCCTCGACTTTGTAGAATGCATCGTGAGGGAAGATTTAACCCTCCTCGTTAAAATCCCGGGAATCGGCAAAAAAACAGGCGAACGCCTGATTATCGAAATGCGGGACCGGCTGAAACTCTGGCAAACACGCGGGAAAGGTTCTGATACACCCCAGCCCTCAAAATCGGGCTCTCCTCATCAAGCTAAAGAAGAAGCGATCTCTGCGCTGATTGCATTAGGTTATCGCCCCGCCGACGCAGAGAAAGTGGTAGAAAAATGTTTTAACCCGAATCTTAGCGCAGAAGAGTTGATCCGCCAGTCTTTGAAAAATATGTGAGTTTCACCTCATAGCCGCAGTCTGCAAAAAATGCTATCATCTTATACTTGAAACCGCTCACTCACACTCCCATGGAACCTCAATTCGAATCGCGCTTACCGGATTACTGGCCAACAATCCAAACGCCTCGTCTCACACCCGATCAGGTTGAATATTATCGTGCTGAAATTAAGCGCCTGCTGCAAGAACGGAATGCAGCCCTCATCGCGCATTATTATGTGGATGCTGAAATTCAACGACTGGCCGAGGATACAGGCGGAATTGTAGCTGATTCATTAGAAATGGCGCGCTTCGGAGCGCGGAGCCCTGCGACCACCTTAATGATCTGTGGTGTGAGCTTTATGGGAGAAACAGCTAAAATCCTGAGCCCTGAAAAAACCGTGCTGATGCCTACGCGTCAAGCCACTTGTTCGCTTGATATCAGTTGTAAGCCGAATGAATTTTCTCAGTTTATAAGAGACAACCCCGGGCGGCTAGTTGTCGTCTACGCCAATACCTCTGCGGCTGTAAAGGCGATGGCCGATTGGGTGGTCACATCCAGTAATGCAGTCGCTATCATCGAACACTTGCAAGAACAGGGCCATCGCTTTATCTGGGCGCCGGATCAATACCTCGGCCGCTATATTCAAGAAAAGACAAACGCCGACATGTTGATTTGGCAAGGCTCCTGCATTGTGCATGAAGAATTCAAAGCCAATGCCCTCAAGGATTTAAAACGCAAACATCCTGAAGCTGCGGTACTGGTGCATCCTGAGTCCCCTGCCGAAGTCATTGCGCTTGCGGATGCGGTAGGTTCCACGTCTCAACTTTTGAAAGCCAGCCAAACCCTGTCCCACTCGACTTTTATCGTCGCGACTGACAATGGCATTTTCTATAAAATGAAACAGGCGTCTCCCGAAAAGACTTTTATTGAGGCGCCGACGGGTGGCACGGGCGCAACCTGCCGAAGCTGCGCACATTGTCCTTGGATGGCCATGAATTCGCTCGTGCTCTTGTATGAAAGCCTCAAAACAAACAGCAATGAAATCACCATTCCTCCTGAAATTCGTGCTAAGGCGCTCATTTCTTTAGAGAGAATGGTTGAGTTCCCCCTTAAATCTTAGTACACTGAAAATTAAGCTTAAATTAAATAGTCCCGGATGGCGAAAAAAGAGAGTCCCACCATTTCAAGCGCAGGCCCTAGCCTTTATTTCAAGGGCGCTTGGACAGTCCGCACCATCCGCATTCTTCCACAAAAGCTGAAAGGCGAGTTCACGCAGCCGTTGATCATTGACGGGCAAGGTATTATAGAACTCGATACGGCTGGCGCTTTGCTCCTCAATCAATATTTTGCTGAGCTCGATACAAATAAAGTGGATTATGCTTTAACAGGATTTCAAAAAGACTGGAGTGATCTCCTCCACTTTGTCGCTGCAAACCAACCGCAAGAGCGCCCCATAAAACCGCATCGACATGGTTTTTTTGAATTATTAGGCCGGGAAAGCATTGGTAAGTTTGGGCAATTTTTTCACTTCTTTGATTTTCTCGGCAGGCTCTCGTTTATCGCCGCGCGCGCCACGTTCCGCCCCCGACGCTTTCATTTCGCCAGTATCATCAGCACCATTGAACGCGCTGGCTTGCAATCTTTACCCATTGTGGCACTGCTGTGCTTTCTCATCGGCGTTGTCTTGGCGTATCAATTGGGCATGCAGCTCAAAAATTATGGGGCCAATATCTTTATGGTCTATTTGACGGGCGTTGCCATTTTGCGCGAGTTTGGCCCTTTGATTACTGCAATCATTTTGGCGGGGCGAACGAGTTCTGCCTTTACGGCTGAAATCGGCAGCATGAAAGTCAATCAAGAAATCGATGCGCTTCTCACTATGGGCTTTTTTCCCTCCGAGTTTCTGGTATTGCCCAAAGTTCTCGGTCTCATCATTATTTTTCCCCTGCTTATCTTTTGGGCGGATGTGTTTGGTGTGCTCGGAAGTATGCTGATGGCCCAAGTCTCCCTCGGGATTGACCCCTATTCTTTTCTCACGGAATTTGCTAATTCCGTCGAATTAAAACAGCTCTTGATTGGCCTCAGCAAAGCACCCGTGTTTTCTTTGATTATCGGGCTTGTGGGCTGTTATCAAGGCTTTCAGGTCGAATACAGTGCAGATAGCGTAGGCAAGAAAACCACCAAAAGCGTCGTCCAGGCGATCTTTTTAATCATCATTGCCGATGCGGCTTTTTCAACTCTCTATAGCATGCTTGGGCTCTAACATGGAAAACCTCATTGTGGTTGAACATCTTTGTAATACGCTGGGTGGCGTGAGCGTTCATAAAGATTTGAACTTTACCGTGAAACAAGGGTCTATCATGGGGATTATCGGCGGGAGCGGCGCGGGCAAAACCACTTTGTTTCGAAATATTCTCATGCTTTTAAAACCGACGGGCGGTAGCATTAAACTTTTTGGCCAGGACATTTTGCGTTGTAATGAAAAAACCGCTTTTCAGTTGAGACAACGTTTTGGCGTGATGTTTCAACAAGGCGCTTTGTTTAGCGGCCTTACGGTCTTAGAAAACATTTTATTCCCGA
The DNA here is from genome assembly GCA_048594525.1 of Gammaproteobacteria bacterium. Taxonomy (GTDB): domain Bacteria; phylum Pseudomonadota; class Gammaproteobacteria; order Francisellales; family CACEW01; genus JAJZUD01. The sequence goes on from JBMDXV010000091.1 coordinate 7,178, forward strand.
TCACGCAATCCGGGCGCCTTGACCCCGCCTTTGCCACCACGCTCGGTCTTTTAAAAATCAAGCTCGTGGGGCTCCCTCCCAGCGCGGCTTACAAGTATCCTGCCGAACTCTCCGGAGGGATGCTCAAACGCGCCGCCGCAGCCCGTTCCCTCGCGCTTGATCCCGATCTTCTTTTCCTCGACGAACCCACCTCGGGATTAGATCCCAAAAGCGCCGCAGAGTTTGATCGGCTCATTTTACAACTGCATACCATGCTCGGTTTAACCATCGTACTCATCAGCCACGACTTGGATTCACTCGCCCGGCTTACCGACACCGTCGCTTATCTCGGAGACGGTAAAGTGCTCGCCTGCGGGCCGCTTGCCGAAGTCAGGCAAAATCCGCATCCCCTCATACAAGACTATTTTGGAGGACTCTAAATTGGATACAAAAGCCCATTATACTTTAGTCGGTTTAAGCGTGTTCATTCTCGTGATTGGTTTAGTCGTCGGGATTTTATGGATCAATATCGGTCTCAATCGCCCGGTGTACAATACTTTTCTCACGTATATGGATCAATCGATTACCGGTCTCAATGAACAGGCGCCTGTTAAATATAACGGCGTGAGTGTCGGCTATGTACAAGGTATGGCGCTTAATCCTGAAAACCCACAGCAAGTAATCGTTACAATGGAGATCAAATCGGGTACGCCCGTCACAACGAGCACGGTAGCGACGCTTGCACCTCAAGGCATCACAGGCCTCGTCTTTGTGAGCTTAAGCGCACAAACGCCGAATGCACCCCTCGTCAAAGTACGGGATAAGCCCCCATACCCCATTATTCCGAGCACACCTTCGCTCCTCGTGCAATTGAGCAGTCTATTTAAAGATACTTCTTTACAAATGGCCGGGATCTCAAACGCTGTTCAAAATGTGCTGAGCACTGAAAACGCCGCCAATATGAGAACCATCTTGATCAACCTGAACACCCTCACGACCAGCCTGGCCGCCAATACCGAAAATATGAATGAGATGATTCACGAGACGCAGACGGTACTCAAAAACGCCGCAACAGCGAGCGCTGCCTTTCCTGAGATCACGGCAGGGCTCAACCAAAGCATCACAAATCTCAATCAGGCCACAACCCTTGCAAAAGAAGGCATGCTGCCGGCCGTGCGCCTCGTTCAACAACTTGAGACGATTAGCAGCAATATCGTTTCTTTTTCGAGTGATATTAAACAAAATCCGGCCATTTTATTGCGGGGTAAAGCAGAAAATAATCTCGGCCCCGGTGAATAACCCTAAGGAAAAATCATGAATAAGCACTTCTCCCTTTTCGCAGTCCTGTCCCTCGCGGGTCTTCTCACAGCCTGTTCGCCGTTTGGGCCGGTTTCTGATGTTCCCATCAAAACTTATACCCTGAATAGCCTCGCGGTAACGCCCTCACCTGAAAAACAAACAAATCAAAGCCTCACAGTGATGCCCGTCAATTCGACCCGGGGCTTTGATTCAACTGCGATGGTGTATGAAGCCCAGCCTTATCTCCTCTCAAGCTTTGCCCAAAATGCCTGGATCGCCCCGCCCGCGAGCATGATCACCAACCTCCTCGTCACCGCCCTGCATCAATCTGCCGCTTTTTCAGCCGTAGTCGCAGGCCCCTCGCTCAGCAATACAGATTATATCGTCAACGTCACCCTCCTCAGTCTGTATCAGGATTTTATGGTGAAGCCGAGCCAAATTGTCTTAAGCCTGGATGTCTCCCTCATTAATGCTAAAACCAATGCCATCATCCGCGATCAGATTTTTAACGTGCAGGTTCCAGCGACTG
>JBMDXV010000092.1:0-3974 GCA_048594525.1 Gammaproteobacteria bacterium
GTGTGTTTTTTTGTAAAAAGGAGTATTTGCGGCTGTTTTAAGCATCATCCTTCGTCCAAAAATATTTCGATTACTCCTGAAAAAATCCAGAGTCCTATTTTTGGAAAACTCCAAAATCCATGTTCGACAGACTCCTAGCCAAAAGCAGATTGACCCCGTACACTCGAATTTTTTGATAATAGATGAAAATATGAAAATTTGGGTTGATGCTGATGCTTGTCCTACAGCGGTTAAAGAGATTATCGTCAAGGCTGCGATCACCCGTGAAATCTCCGCAGTTTTCGTTGCCAATAAGCCGATTTATCTTAAAGCGTCGCCTTATCTCTCAGCGATTCAGGTGAATCACGGAGCCGATGTGGCAGATCAGCACATTGTGGATCAAGCTGAGCCGGGAGATATCGCAATCACACAAGACATTCCGCTTGCATCCCTCTTAGTTGCGAAAAAAGTGGTGGTGATCAGCGTGCAGGGTGCGCTGTTTACGCCTAACAATATCGGCGAGCGTTTGTCGATTCGCAATTTTCTGCAAGACGTTCGAGAAAGTGGAGGGCAAACCAAAGGCCCCAAACGGTTTGATTTGAAAGACAAAAAAAAGTTCGCGCAGACTTTTGATCAACAATTGGCAAGATGTTCAAAAAAAATTTGACAGCTTAGAACGATCCACGTATAGTGCGCCAGATTTATTTATATTTGTCTAATGATAATATTTTTTTTGAACGTCGATTTAACTTTATTTTATCTTCAGACACCTTAAGGCGGCACCGCCTCAACACTGATTGCGATCCGGGGTGTTCCATGGATGGCTGGAGATAAAAAATGCAAAGCTTAAATTTGCCTGAGATATTACAAGAAACCTTAAAGGGATTGGGGTTTAACGAACCCACGCCAATCCAAAAAAAAGCCATTCCTTTTGTGCTCGCGGGGCGTGATATTTTAGGCTCTGCGCAAACTGGGACGGGAAAGACGGGGGCCTTTGTCATTCCGATTGTGGCTAAGATTATGGGAAGCGCGGCGGACACGGCGCTAATCCTCGCGCCTACGCGTGAACTCGCGGCTCAGGTCATGAAAGTGGTGCATGATTTTGCACCGAGAAAATCAGGGATCAAAACGGCGCTGTTGATCGGTGGAGCGCATATGGGCGATCAATTGCGGGATTTGAAAAAGAACCCCCGTATTGTAGTCGGCACACCGGGCCGGGTGAACGATCACATCAAACGGCGCACTTTAGATTTAAGGCAGACTGCTTTTCTGGTGTTAGATGAAACAGACCGCATGCTCGATATGGGTTTTGGTGTTCAACTGGATGAGATTGTAAAGCACTTACCCGTCAAGCGCCAAACGCTTATGTTTTCAGCGACCTTGCCACAAAGTATTGTGAAATTGTCTGAAAAATATTTGAATGCACCGGAGCGCGTTGCCATTGGGCAAACACATCAGGTGGCTTTAAACATCGAACAAGATATGCTTCATATCAAACATACTGCTAAGTATCCTCAATTGCTGAAAGAGCTCGAACAACGTGAAGGCTCTGTCATTGTCTTTGTCAAAACGAAACGAGGCGCAGATGAACTCGCAGGCCAGTTGAGCGACAGTGAACATAGTGCTGAAGCGATTCATGGTGATTTACGTCAGCGCGAGCGGGATCATGTGATTAAAGCCTTTCGCAATAAAAAGCACCGCATCCTGGTTGCAACGGATGTTGCTGCGCGCGGGCTCGATATTCCGCATATTGAGCATGTCATCAATTATGATTTACCTCAATCGCCTGAAGATTATATTCATAGAATCGGGAGAACAGCGCGCGCCGGATCAAGCGGTTCAGCGATGAGTTTTGTTGCGCCTTCAGATGGAATCATGTGGAAGGAAATTGTACGTTTGTTGCAAGGTACGCAAGGCAGCGCATTGCCCGCCCACTTTTTACACCAAGAGAAAAAAGAAACGCCAAAGAAAAAGTTTAGCTTTAAGTCTAAGCACCGTTTTGGACAAGGGCGTGCTAACCCTAAACGTGCCCGAACTGCATAAATTAGTTTCGCGTCAATATTGTGGTTGAAGCTTTGTAAGGCTTTCGGCATAATAGCCTAATTTTTTTGATAAGAGTCTATGAAAACAAAGCATGCTCAATCCATTTTGCTGTCTTTGCTCGAGGGTACGGATATTGAAATCAATGGCACGAGGCCCTGGGACATTCAAGTGCATAATGAGGCTGTCTTTCAGCGCATTTTGCAGGAGGGTTCGCTGGGCCTGGGCGAGAGTTACATGGAGGGCTGGTGGGATTGCATAGCGCTAGAGCAATTCTTTGCGCGACTCCTCCGAGCCAGGCTAGATCAAAAAGTAAAATATAATGTGAATCTCTTTTTGAAAATCATGTTACAGCGGGTGGGGTGTTTTTTTTATAATCCCCAGAGTAAATCGCGTGCCCGGATTGTGGGGGAGCAGCACTATGATATCGGCAACGATTTATATGCAGCCATGCTCGATCAGCCGACCATGAGTTATACCTGCGGCTATTGGAAAGATGCAGAGAATTTAGATGCAGCCCAAGCGGCAAAATTGGAGCTCATCTGCCGGAAGCTTCAATTAAAGCCGGGGATGGAAGTGCTTGATATCGGTTGCGGTTTTGGGGGGTTTGCCAAATATGCAGCGGAGCACTATAAGGTGAAAGTCGTGGGTTTAACAATCTCAAAAGAACAGCAGAGTTTAGCACAGGCGCGATGTGCAGGCTTAGCGGTTGAAATTCGTTTACAGGATTATCGGGATGTGCAGGAAAAATTTGATCGTGTCGTTTCGATTGGAATGTTTGAACATGTTGGGCCTAAAAACTATGCGGAATACATGGATGTGGTGGCCTCTGCGCTTAAGCAGGACGAGGACTTGTTTCTCCTCCATACCATTGGCAGCAATACGACAACCTCCGTTGATGCTTGGATTAATCGTTATATTTTCCCAAACGGTCAACTCCCTTCAATCAAGCAGGTTGGAAGCAGTATCGAAGGACGTTTTGTCATGGAAGACTGGCATAATTTTGGGGTAGATTATTATAAAACCTTGATGAGCTGGCATGACAATTTTACACGGAGTGCTGGGCAATTCAAAGAAAACTATAGCCCACGGTTTTGCCGTATGTGGAATTATTATTTATTATCTTGCGCAGGCGCATTCTATGCGAGAGACATCCAACTTTGGCAAATTGTTTTGTCTAAATCAGGTGTCACCGGACGGTATATTGCGCCACGTTAGCTCACTTGCTTTTTGTCAAAATAAGGAAGTAAAGAATGTCTTTCAGTGAAGAAATAACCACGTTGCGGTTACCAGGGTTTAGACTAGTAAATTTATCAACTTCACGCAATCCTTTTTTTGTAGAGTTTCCGGAAGCCAGAAATTATGCCGGGGAAATTAGAGGCTCTGAAAGTGATCCCGATCCTTGGTGGCAGATTGAATCAGATTTTACAAGAGGAAAGGAGATGTTCATCTCAGGTCAATCGGTTACAAGCCAAGATGTCATTGACAAGTTTCGCGCTTGTGTGGGTGGAGACGTGAAAGAAATAGAAAAAGTAGCGCGTGCCTATTCTCAAAGCCTTGCTGAAGCAGTGATATCTCCTTTATCTAATTTAGAGTGTATGCCCAATAAACCGCTTTTTTCAAATTTGTTTAAAAATACAATGGGTCAAATTTATTTTGCTATTTGCCGCCATAGCTTTGATGTAGGGGGGGTAAATGCGTTTACAGACCTGCCCAACCTCAATATTCCAGGTGAAGTTTTATATATTTATGCTTACAACCCGAATGATGGTCAGTTTCATCTTAAGCATACTTTGGTTTCAAATGATTTACTAAAATAGGACTTACGCATTGACAGGATTGTGTTAATATGCGGGTCTTTTTAATGAGAGCAGAAATAGATCATAAGGACTTTAAAAAAACCTTCCACTGCCCGCTGCACTTTAGATATATATATTTGGTATTTGCTGGGAGAG
>JBMDXV010000093.1:0-3866 GCA_048594525.1 Gammaproteobacteria bacterium
TTTGGTACATTCCAGCCTTTGCTTGCAGGGTATTTGTAGGGCATTTTTTCCATTATTGAGCTAATTTTGCAACAGGCTAAAATAGCATATGTACGAAATTATTACAACTGATTATTTTGCGACTTATGCAACAACGCCCCGGAAAGAGGCCGTACTTGTTTTACACAGCCATTTTGAAAAACATCAACAGGAAATGGAAACAACTGACGAAAAGGCACTGCATTAAGCTGTATGCCTGATCCGTTTTTAAAGCAATTAGCCTATACTAAAATGAGAAAACCGACACAGATGAAAGGAAAGAGACATGTGCCGATTAACAGGCATTGCTTTTAAAAACAAATATTTTGATACTCTTCTGCACAGTGGGCGCGACGATTGGCGAACTTGGTCGGATAAAGAGCTTGCCTTGGGGCATAGGCGGTGCTGGAGAAAAACATCATGATCAACCTCAGTATCATCATTGTAAACTGGAATGCGAACACACAGCTGCTAGACTGTTTATCGTCTCTCACAGTGCTCAATTCATTTCAGGAAAAATTAAAATTTAAAGTGATTGTGGTAGACAATGCCTCTCAAGACCAGTCTCTTTTTTTAATCCGTCAACCTCCCTTTCCTTTTCCTCTGCATATTGTTCAAAACTCTCAGAATGTAGGGTTTGGAAAAGCCTGTAACCAAGCTGCGCTGGACTGTAAAGAGTCAGATTATTTCTTATTCCTTAATCCAGACACCCGTTTATTTGAACAAAACTACAGTTTGCTTTTTGATTTATTTGAGCAGAATCCAAAACTCGGCGTCCTCGGCATTCAACTCTTAGATGATCAAAATCGCGTTACGCGGACTTGTGCGCGATTCCCTTCTTTTAAGGTGTTCCTCTATGAATCCCTGGGTTTAGATCAATTACTCCCCCAGCGTTGCCCGGGACGACATCGGCGAGAATGGGATCACAAAAATTCTCAGAACGTCGATCATGTGATTGGAGCTTTTTACCTCATGAAAGCAAAATTGTTTTTTGAATTAAAGGGCTTTGATGAAAATTTTTTTATGTATCTTGAAGACTTAGATTTGTCTTATCGCGTTCATCAAGCAGGCTTCAAGTCTTATTTCAGCGCGGAATTTCAAGCCTTCCACAAAGGAGGAGGGACCTCGGCGCAGATCAAAGATATCCGCCTCTTTTATGCGCTAAAAAGTAAACTCGTTTACATGCACAAGCATTTTACAAAGCCCGCTTATCTCGCTTCATGCATCCTGACTTTGGTGATTGAGCCCTTGACGAGAATGAGTTATGCTTTAATGAAAGGCCATTTCAAAGACTTCATTCACACAATAAAAGCTTATGGACTGCTTTATAAAGATGTTTTGAAAACTTTTTTAAAATGTAAATTTAGACCAAGTCTTAAAAAAACATGAAGAAAATTTTATTTTTAGTACGGTATGACCAAAATGGCCCCAGTTCCCGAGTACGCTGTTTTCAATATTTAGACTATTTTAAAAAGCACTCTCTTCACGAATTGCATTTTGAGATACAAGCTCTGTTTTCTGAAGAATACATTCAACGCCTCTATCACGATCAAAAAAAGCCTTTTTGGACAATGTTCAAAGGCTATTGCAAGCGACTGCTTTTTCTCCTGACTGCTTTAGATCAATATGATTTCGTCTGGATCGAAAAAGAATTATTTCCTTATTGTCCCGCACGCATTGAGCGCTGGTTACTGCGGAAAAAAAAATTTGCCCTAGATTATGATGATGCCATTTTCCATAATTACGATTTGCATTGCTTTCATTGGGTGCGCACATTGTTCGGAAAAAAAATAGCCACACTTATGCATCAGTCAAGCATCGTGTACTCTGGCAATGCTTACCTGGCTCAATATGCCTCTGCCGCCCAAGCGCCGGAGATCGTTTTACTTCCAACCGTTGTTGATTTAGAAAAATACGTTGTAGCCCCTGTAGAGGCTGAAAAAGAAGTTCCGGTCATCGGCTGGATTGGGAGCCCTGCTACGCAAAAAAATCTCTTCCTGTTAGCGGGTGTTTTCAGTCAGCTTCAAAAAATCAGGCCTTTTAAACTGGTACTGATTGGTGCACACCCTGAATTTTCCATGAGCGCATGTGATTATGAAATCTGGCCCTGGACAGAGGAAACAGAAGTGGCCCTTTTACAAAAAATAGACATCGGCATCATGCCTTTGATTGACGAGCCGTTTGAAAGAGGAAAATGTGGCTACAAACTGATTCAATATATGGCCTGCTGCAAACCTGTCGTCGCCTCCCCCGTCGGCGTGAACTGCGAGCTGATTGAATCAGACGTGAACGGCTTTCTTGCAGAAAACCCGCAGGCATGGCTTGATCCTTTACTGAGACTTTTAGAGAATCCTCTCCTCAGGAAAACCCTGGGCGACGCGGGCCGAAAAAAAGTGGAAGCCCAATACTGTTTGCAACACACTGCGCCCCTTTTCTTCTCCACTTTGAAGAAGAGCATGCGCTAATGAGCATTTCACTAAATGGTGAACCACTGTATAGTGAATCAGGTTAATTTTTTATTATAGTCTTAACTTCCACGGTTGATTATAAAGTATCTAAACCCTGGTCATCCCAGCGAAGGCTGGGATCCAGCCTGCCGACCACAACTTGTCCCACCTGGTGGCTGGATTCCTGCCTACGCAGGAATTGTAAGTCTCAAAGGTGGTAATATAGTTGTTGAGAGGTTGACGCTGGAAGTTATAACTTCCAGCGTCGCGGGTGCAGGCTACCGTGTGGGAATTGATCTTAACGATCGTTGTCATCAAGATACCTGTCCCGACTCTCGATACGTTTGGATAGTTGCTTGGGACGCTTTCGCGCTCCCGTTTACAATCCTAAACATTTCTGTTTAACGAAACGATCGAGGTGCATGATGACTTCTAAAGAATATCAGAATTTTGTGGGAATGGATATCGGCAAGCTTGAAGTGGTTGTCGCAATACATGGTTCTAAAATGATTCAATCTTTTGAAAATAATCTTCAAGGCTGGAAGTCTTTGCATAACACTCTCAAAGCACAACTCAAAGAGGCTCTGGTTATCCTTGAAACCACCGGAGGCTATGAGCTGGGCCTGCTCTTATTTTTACAAAAACTTAAAGTGAAGGTTCATCGTGCCAACACCCGACAGGTTAAAAACTTTATTCGCTCATTCGGGAATCATGCTAAAACAGATAAACTCGACGCCTTGGCTCTCGCCCGTTATGGCTTTGAGCGCCATCCGGGTCTCAGCTTGTTTCATGCTGTCCCAAGTGCCCTCAAGCTCTATGAACTCGCCCAAAGGCGCCGTGACTTAAAAAAAATGATCGTGCAAGAAAAAAACCGAGCCCAAGCTCCACGCTGTGACGAAATGATCAAGGAAAGCTGTAAAAAAATAATCCAAATCCTGACAGAAGAGGTTCTCGTGCTTGACCAACGCTTACAGGCTTTGATTGACCGCGATCCCGTCTTGAAGCAACGCCAGGCCATCCTCCAGACTATTGACGGAATAGGCCCCGTCGTTGCAAGAGATTTGATTTGTTTTATGCCTGAACTCGGGACCCTCAATCACAAACAAGTTGCGAGTCTTGCAGGTCTCGCTCCTTATGCCAATGAGAGTGGACTCTTTAAAGGACTCCGTCGTATTAAAGGCGGACGACAGGAGGTACGCACCATCCTCTTTATGGCGGCTATGGCTGCCCGCAACTCTCATTCTCGTTTCAAAACCTTCTATCAAAACTTGGTCTCTCGTGGTAAAAAACCAATCGTTGCTTTAACCGCTTTAATGCGAAAACTCATTGTCGTTGCTAATGCTAGATTAAAAAGCATTGATTATCCTGAAAAAATAATCTTGGAGACATAGTTGATGACAA
>JBMDXV010000094.1:0-5354 GCA_048594525.1 Gammaproteobacteria bacterium
CCGGCTCTGATATAAAATCGTAGGGTTTTTAGAATTGATGTTCATATTGCAATGGAGATAATCAATCACTTCAATCTCATGGCCGAGGAGCTGTGCCGCGGCAACAAGCCGTTTTGTAGAGTAAGAACGAGGAGCACGAGATAAAATAGCAATACGCATGAATCAAATCAGTTTCAGTAAATGAGGATACAAAATACATGCTTTAGCGAGAAGCTGCAAGACCCATTTCAATCCGCAGCGTCACGACCTTGAAAGCCCCTTTGAAAACTGTCAAAATTCTCGACTTTATGATGATAGGAAAAAGCAATGGAAAAAGACTATAAAGTCGCAGATATAAGCCAGGCTGAAATGGGCCGCCGTGAGATTGATTTTGTGGAAACAGAGATGCCGGGCTTAATGGCCCTGCGCATGCAGTACAAAAAGGAGCAACCTCTAAAAGGCGCACGCATCGTAGGCTGTTTACACATGACGCTGGAAACCGCTGTTTTAATTGAGACCCTGACGGCGCTCGGTGCTGAAGTGCGCTGGTCTTCCTGTAATATTTTTTCGACGCATGATCCTGCTGCGGCAGCCATCGCAAAAGCAGGCGTTCCTGTTTTTGCCTGGAAAGGCGAAACGGAAGCAGAATATAATTGGTGCATCGAACAAAGCATTGTCGGTAAGGCAGGCTGGCGGCCGAATATGATTTTAGATGACGGGGGCGATCTCACGCTGATGGTGCATGAGAAATATCCCGAACGCTTACCGGAAATTCGCGGGATTACCGAAGAAACCACAACCGGCGTTCACAGACTTTATGAGATGGCGAAGAAAGGCAAATTGAAAGTGCCCGCCATTAACGTGAACGATTCCGTCACCAAGTCGAAATTCGATAATCTCTATGGCATGCGCGAATCCTATCTCGACGCCTTAAAGCGCGCCACCAATGTGATGATTGCAGGCAAGGTGGCTGTCGTCTGCGGGTATGGCGATGTCGGAAAAGGCTGCGCGCAATCGCTTGCGAATATGGGGGCGACGGTGTTTGTCACGGAGATTGATCCGATTTGCGCCCTTCAGGCTGCGATGAGCGGCCATCGTGTGGTAAGGCTTGAAGACGTGGTGGAAGAGGCCGATCTTGTTGTGACGACCACCGGAAACTGTAAAGTCGTTCGCCGTGAACATATGGAGCGTATGAAAAACAATGCCATCTTGGCGAACGTCGGTCACTTTGATACGGAAATTGATATCGCCGCGATCGAAAATTGCAAGTGGGTGGAAATCAAGCCCCAGGTCGATCAGGTGATTTTTCCGAATGGGAAAAAGATTGTCGTGCTGGCTAAAGGTCGCCTCGCCAATCTCGGTTGTGCTAAAGGGCACCCGAGTTTTGTGATGTCCGCGTCGTTTACCAATCAGGTATTAGCACAGATTGAATTGTGGAAGCATCATGATCAATACAAGACAGAAGTGTATGTTCTACCCAAAACGCTAGATGAAGAAGTCGCACGGCTCCACTTGGCGCGGGTTGGGGCAAGGCTCACGACGCTTTCTACCGAACAGTCTCAATACCTCGGCATACCGATTCAGGGACCTTATAAACCTGAAATGTATCGTTATTAATAAACCTTGGGGAGATTGATGAAAACTGTCCACACCCTCATTCATGCCAAGCACATTTTAACCGGCGCAGGCTCTGTATTGCACGAGCATTCACTTGCGATGGATCAGGATAAAATCCTGGCCATCCTGCCCACGACCCATGCCAAAAAAGAATATGTGGCGACCTTCGAATACAACTTGCCGAATCATGTATTAATGCCGGGACTCGTGAACGCGCATACGCATATCAGCATGAATTTGCTGCGAGGCTTGGCCGATGACTTAAAGCTAATCGACTGGTTGCAAAATCATATTTGGCCTGCTGAAGCACAAGTGATCTCGCCTGAATTTGTAAAGGAGGGCGCGCTCCTCGCGATGGCTGAACTGATCCGGGGAGGGGTCACTTGTTTTAATGACGGCTATTTTTACATGGACGGTCTTGCCCAATTAGTGGATAATGTGGGCATGCGCGCGGTACTCGCTGAAAACTTTTTTAAATTCAGCACACCTTGGAGTCCCAACTCAGCGGCCTCTTTTGAACGCACTGAAGCGCTGATTGCATTTTGTCGTACGTCCAAAACGGTCTATCCCGCTATTTTTCCGCATTCTCCTTATGCAACAGATAAGCCCTTATTGGAAGCCATCAGCGCCTTTGCACAAAAACACGATCTCCTCATCCACACGCATTTGTTAGAATCTCAATCTGAAATTGAAGAATGCTTAGCGCTCTACGGGCAGCGACCGATTGCGTTCTGGAACGATTTAGGGCTCATCGGGCCAAGGACGATTGCAGTGCATATGACCCACGTCGATGCGGAAGACCTCGACATCATCCAACGTCAAGAGGCCAGCGTGGTGCATTGTCCTGAGTCCAACATGAAATTAGCCAGCAAAATATGCCCGGCGCAGAAGATGCTCGATAGGGGAATCAATGTCGCTTTGGGGACGGATGGTGCGGCCAGTAACAATGACCTTGATCTCTTCGGTGAGATGCGTTCGGCTGCTTTTTTGAGTAAAGTATCCACCGACGACCCAACGAGTTTAAAGGCTGAAACAGCCTTGGAGATGGCAACGATCAACGGTGCCAAAGCCTTGCATCTCGATCATGAAATTGGCACTTTGGCAGTCGGTAAAAAAGCAGACGTGATTGCGATTGATTTTGAGACCATCGAAAGCCTGCCCTGTTATAACGTCCCAGCGCAACTCGTCTATGCCACACCCCGGAATCAGGTGACGCATGTGTGGGTGAACGGCAAAATCCTCCTGCATGAACGCAAGCTGACCACCATTGACGAGGCCGCTCTCCACAAAAGCGCAAAGTCCTGGCAAGAAAAATTGAAGCAGTATGCAAAAGGAGAATCCGTATGTCCAAAAAATACATCCTAGCCCTGGATCAAGGCACGACAAGTTCCCGAGCGATTCTCTTTGATCAAGATGCCCAAATCGTCAGTTTAAAGCAGCAGGAGTTTAAGCAGATTTTCCCACAGTCGGGATGGGTCGAGCATGATCCTAACGAAATCTGGCTCACCCAACTCTCAACGGCAAAGCTCGCGATGTCAGCAGTCGGTGCGCATGCGGAGGAGATTGCCGCAATGGGCATCACCAACCAGCGCGAAACGACGATTGTCTGGGATAAAGAAACAGGTCATCCCATTTATAACGCGATTGTGTGGCAGGATCGGCGTACGGCGCCCCTGATAGACGAATTAAAAAAGCAGGGCCTGGAGTCCCATTTTCAAGCCAAAACCGGCCTGATCCTGGATGCTTATTTTTCGGGAACAAAGTTAAAATGGATTCTCGACCATGTGAAGGGCGCGCGTGAAAAAGCAAGCCGGGGCAAGCTCGCGTTTGGAACCGTAGACAGTTGGGTGATTTGGAACCTCACAAACAGGCGCGAACACGTGACGGATGAATCGAATGCCTCACGCACCTTACTCTTTAATATTCATACTGGCGAATGGGATGAGGAACTCTTAAAAATCCTCACTATCCCACGAGAAATCTTGCCGCGAGTGGTCGCGTCTTCCGGAGAAATCGGTGAGGCGAGTTCCGGCTTATTTGGCAAAAGGATTCCCATTACGGGCATCGCAGGAGATCAGCAGGCCGCAACCTTCGGGAATCTGTGTATTCACCCGGGCATGGTGAAAAATACCTATGGCACGGGTTGTTTCATGCTCATGAATACAGGCAGCACCGCACGGAACTCGCGTCATCATCTGTTGACCACCACCGGCTGGCAGATTGATCAAGCGCGCAGTTATTGCCTCGAAGGCAGCGTGTTTGTAGGCGGGGCCGTGGTGCAATGGATTCGAGATGAAATGGGTTTTATTGAAGAATCCGGACAAATTGAAGCGCTCGCTTTGTCCGTTCCCTCCAGTGATGGAGTCGTTCTCGTTCCCGCATTTACAGGCTTGGGCGCGCCGTATTTGGACCCGTATGCGCGCGGAAGTTTATTCGGCTTATCGCGCGGCACAAAAAAAGCCCATATCGCCCGGGCTGCTTTAGAATCGATTGCTTTTCAGGTCGCCGATCTAGCCCATGCCATGGCGCAGGATTCCGGGCAAAATCTCACTGTCCTGCGTGTTGATGGCGGTGCCTGTAAAAATGATTTTTTAATGCAATTTCAAGCCGATATTTTAGACTGTGTGGTCGAGCGGCCGAGTTGTCTCGAACTCACGGCGCTCGGTGCAGCCTATCTCGCAGGACTTGCCGTTAAGTTTTGGCCTTCTATCGAAAGCCTGGAAAAACGCTGGCAGCTAGAGCGTCGCTTTGAACCGAACATGTCCGCATCCACGCGGGAATCCTTTTTAGCCCAATGGCATGAAGCCGTTCAGCGTACGCGAGGCTGGGCGAAATGACTGAACCGCATGTAATCGTTAAGCATGTCTCAAAATAACAGTTGTAATAATGCCAACGATTGCAGGAACCCAAATTCCGCAAATGCCAATCATCGCCCAAAGCATAGCGTTTTTGGCGCCGACAACTTCTTTTTGGACAGATTCAATCCTTAAGTCAAGGTGCTGCTTCGTTACCAAGTCGTCGTGCTTGATTTCTGTTAATATTTCCTTTTTGCTTTCAATTTGTGACTGCTTGATAATATCAAGGATAATAAGCACTTCTTCATCTTTCGTTTTTGCTTCTTTGTAAGTTTTAGCAAAATCAGACATTGTAATTGCTGCAGCGCTCATCGCTATTCATCTTTAGAAGATTTAATTAATATTATACCAAATAATATTAAATAGGCAATTTTTTACCAAAGCGTCTTAATGTCTGAAGTCTGAGAGAAGACAGGAGACTTTGTAACCAGCGTCATATCATAACAAAAGGCCGCGGCGGCGATGAGAAGCTCAGTTGGTTCTTTATAGTGCATCGCCCATTTTTGGCTTGCGGCAGCCATAGCGGGAGTGATGGCTAAGGCTTCAATTTGATGCGCTCTGATTAAATCTTCTAAAAACTCCTCGGTGGGAGAGTTAATGATGATGCGGCCTTTTGCGAGCAGCATGGAGATGTCCCATAGAGATAAATCTAAGCAATACCGGGTTGACGCCGCTTTGATGGTCTCGCTGGCTTTTGGACTTAAACGGCTCGGGAATAGGCCTAAATAAATGAGGGTGTTTGTATCTAATAAAACAGGATGCATGATTACTCCCAGTCACGGGTCTGTACGGTTTGTTGCAAGGCAGTTAATTTTTTCTTTGCGATGTCCACTTTATCAATAACGACTCAACCACTACCAGCTGAAGCTGGTAGGTTGAAATTACAGGCTGAAGCCTCGGACT
>JBMDXV010000095.1:0-3307 GCA_048594525.1 Gammaproteobacteria bacterium
GGAGCGATTGAAACTGCCAGGAGCATGGTGGACTGTCGATCATGCTGCCAACATAATCGCTTTGCGCACTTGTCGTGCAAATCATAACTGGGAGGCTTATTGGCTAAAGCAGGCTGCTTGACCTGACCGCACTTTTATTCGCACCCCCCCCCTTTTACAGAGCCCTATTAATTTTTTGGGTAATTTTTCGTTTCAGTTGGCTGCGCTAGTTGAAAAAGGTTATCTCAGACCCTTAAATACGCCTGAAGAGATTGAAATTACTTGATCCCTGATTCCTTAGAGTACCTTTTCGTTCCATTGCTTGTCAAACCCCAAAATGAGGGCTTATGTCCAAATCGCGACAATGGCCATCAAACTGAATCCTAAAAACATAAAACTAAATTCACGCATGTTGCAGCAACGCGTGATAAGCGTGGCGCGCCTTAGGCCATGCAATGTGCCGATATATAAAAAAGTACCCGACGCCAATGCACTGAAAATGGGCGTTAACAAGGGATGATTCCCTGTGCTAGAGTGAATGACATCTCCTATTAAAATGCCGAGCGGAGTCATGACCGCAAACACGCTGAATAAGAGAATTCCGTTTGAAAAAGAAAAACTGCTCTTACTGATTTGTAAAGCCAAGGAAAAACTCGCGGCCCACTTATGCGCGATGATCGCAAAGGCGAGCACCAACGTCGTCAAAAATTCGCCGCTGATGCCGACCGCGGCCCCTTCCAAGAGCGAATGAATGGACAACATCAGCACGGCGAGAACAGCCATGCTTTTTAAAGTGCCCTGGCCTTGCATCTCACTGCCGAGATGTTCGAGGAGGAGCAGAAATAAAAAGCTGATGCCTGCAATTAAAAATGCAAAGGGATAGTGATAACCCAATTCGTTAAATCCTTCAGCTGCGTCTCCCAGCATGTGAATAAGCCCCGCACCGAGAAAAACACCACAGGCTATCGCTTCTCCGGCGGGGAATTCAAATTGGGGACTTTTCAATTTCTTCCGAAAGGGAATAAAACCCGCAATAAGCGTGATCAGAAAAATAATGCAGGCCGCCAAGAGTTTAAAGTGAGACATGGGGCTCCTTGGGATTCGGATTGTTTTTTAAATCGATGTATTCCCTAATTAGGCTTAAAAACACAGCGCCGTAGTTTTCGAGTTTCTTTTGGCCCACCCCTGAAATCGCGAGGAAATCTGCTTCTGTTTGCGGCAAGGCCGCCGCCATTTCAAGAAGTGTGGCATCGCTAAACACCACAAAGGGAGGCACGGCTGCTGCTTGAGCCAATGTTTTGCGAAGTTGGCGCAGCTTTTCGAATAAGGTTTGATCGCTCTCGCCTTTCTCAATCGCTTGTTTCTTCACCGCTTTTTTAAGGACTGCTTCTTTAATACGCGGTTTGGCAAGCGTCAACGTTTTTTCATTTTTTAAGATACTGCGGGCCTCAGGCGTCAAACGGAGGATAGAATAATTGGCAATGTCCTGCTCTAAAAACCCCATGTGAATGAGTTGACGAAAGACGCTATGCCACGCTTCTGCACTGAGGTCTTTGCCAATTCCATAAGTAGACAGGGCTTGATGGCCGAAACGCTGAATGCGCTGGTTATCCGCTCCCCGCAAGACCTCAATCACGTAATGGACGCCATATCGCTGATTCAGGCGATAGACACACGAAAGCGCTTTTTGGGCATCGATTGTCCCGTTGTAAGTTTGCGGGGGATTCAAGCACACATCACAGTTGCCACAGTCTTCCCGAAGCAGCTCATTAAAGTAATTTAAAAGCACGCGACGACGACAAGTTTGCGCTTCGGCAAAGGCCGTCATGCAGTTTAATTTGTGTAATTCCACCCGCCTTTGCTCGACATTTTCATTGCCTTCAATAAAGCCCTTGATTAAAGCAATGTCCTGAAGCCCATATAACAACAAGGCTTCGGAGGCCAAGCCATCCCGACCCGCCCGTCCGGTTTCCTGATAATAGCCTTCGATATTTTTAGGCAAATCATAATGCACTACAAACCGGACATTGGGCTTATCAATACCCATCCCAAAGGCGATGGTCGCCACGATGACCTGGACGTCATCGCGCTGAAAGGCTTCCTGAGTCTCTCGACGCACACCTTGAGGCAAACCCGCATGATAAGGCAAAGCGTTAAATCCCTGCTCGCATAAACGTGTTGCCACTTCTTCTACGCGTTTGCGGCTCAGGCAATAGATCACCCCAAATTCTGTTGGACGTGCTTTTAAAAAGTGGGTCAATTGTTCAAAGGGTTTATGTTTTTCGAGAATCGTATAGCGGATATTGGGGCGATTAAAACTCGCGACATGCACCTCTGCTTTTTTAAGATGAAGCCGCTCTAAAATATCATTGCGCGTTTGTTTATCTGCCGTTGCGGTGAGCGCGACGATGGGGATCTCCGGAAACTGTTGCCGTAATGCACCGAGACTCAAATACTCCGGCCTAAAATCATGGCCCCAGGTCGAGACGCAATGGGCTTCATCAATGGCAAAGAGTGCAATTTTCAACTCAGGCAGGCGCTTTAAGAAAGACTCCGACATCAAGCGCTCGGGTGCAATGTAGAGAAGGTCTAATTCATCCTGATGTAATTTAGCGAGAATCCTCCGTGCGTCTTGATCAGTGAGGGAGGAATTATAAAAAGCAGCATTCACCCCATTCGCTTGTAAAGCCTGCACCTGGTCTTGCATGAGGGAAATAAGGGGTGAAATCACAATCCCCACACCGGGCCGCACCATCGCCGGGATTTGATAACACAAAGACTTTCCGCCTCCGGTTGGCATCAAAACAAACTGATCCTCACCCGCAATCAGACTTTCAATAATCTTAGCCTGGAGGGGCCGAAATGCATTAAACCCAAACGTCTCGCGTAGAATATCAAGTGAGTGTACCGAATGCGTCATCGAGTTGATTAAAATGATACTTGATAAAAGATCGCTTAGTATACCAGGATTTGATCATAAGGAGAGAGAGAACACGCTCCGTTAAGTAGAGCTACCGTTCCACCTCTTTAGTTTCCGTTAGATTGACCCACTTCGTTGGACTTTAGCCGTTTATTTTTTTTTGCTCAAGCAAATATGTCTCATGCGATACTTTCTTAACAGATTTTATAAAGTCTCTGTTGTTAAGTGCACTGAGTTGTCTTCTAGCCATCTCTTCGATTTTGCTGAATCTAGGAGTCTGTCGCGCTATGCTGTAAATCCGATCAATGTTAAAATACTGGCTGAATTAACGGGACTGGAAGCAAGGCATGGCAAGGTTTGTAATGATAGACAGATATACGGCATATTTGTTGCCCCCATCAGTAAACG
>JBMDXV010000096.1:0-8048 GCA_048594525.1 Gammaproteobacteria bacterium
TCTGCCTCTAACAATTGCGATGCTTTCTGCAATGACTCTGAAACCAGTATCCCTTCTACTTTCAATAAAGTACTTACCATTCCTTGGTGTAGGATTAATTGTAACACCAATTCTAACCAGCATAAATTTTATTGAAAAAACTTGCTTCAAGTTAGAAAGTTTTACCGCGCTGAATAGTTACGATTTTTCAAGGTTAAACACGCTAAGGTTTAGAATAAGAAAACTGCACGCCCTGTTTGTCTTTAGTCAAAGTCACATGTGCAATGCCGCCTTCGCTTAAAGCTCCAAACAGAATTTCTTCTGATAAGGGTTTTTTTAATTGCTCTTGGATTACCCGGGCCATCGGGCGCGCGCCCATTTTGGGGTCATAACCTTTGTCGCCAAGCCAGTCTTTGACTTGATCATTTAAATCTAGAACGACGCTTTTTTCGTCCAGTTGTCCCTGCAATTGGGTGAGGAATTTTTCAGTCACTTTACGAATTGTTTCACGCGTCAAAGGTTTGAATTGGATAATCGCATCGAGGCGATTGCGAAATTCGGGCGTAAACAGGCGATTAATCGCCGCCATGCTGTCAGATTGCGTTTCTTGGTCGAGAAATCCGATCACATTACGACTACCCTCAAAGGCACCGGCATTGGTGGTCAAAATGAGGATGGTATTGCGAAAGTCCACTTTGCGACCGGAGGTGTCGGTCAGGAAGCCGTTATCCATCACTTGCAGGAGGAGATTAAAGAGATCGGGGTGAGCTTTTTCAATTTCATCCAATAATACAACAGAGTAGGGGCTTTTTAATACAGCTTCTGTGAGGAGTCCGCCCTGATCATAGCCGACATAGCCCGGCGGGGCACCAATCAAACGCGCGACACTATGGGACTCCATGTATTCAGACATATCAAACCGAATAAGGGGCGTTGCAAGGAGCTGTGCCATTTGCTGCGTGACTTCTGTTTTTCCGACGCCGGTGGGGCCTGCAAACAAAAAAGATCCCCAGGGTTTATTGGGCTCGCGTAAGCCGGAGCGCGCGAGCTTAATGGTGGAGGTGAGCACATGAATGGCTTCGTTTTGCCCGAAGACCATCATTTTGAGATTGGGTTCAAGGTTGCGGATGGCTTCGAGGTCGGAAATGGAGATGTTCTTAGCCGGAATCTGCGCGATTTGCGAAATGACGTTTTCAATTTCGACATTCGTAATTTCGGAGGGTTGTTTTTCTTTGGGCATGAGTTTAATGAGCGCGCCTGCTTCATCAATAATATCGATGGCCTTGTCCGGTAAAAAGCGATCGGTAATAAATCGGGCAGAGAGTTCGGCAGCAGACTTGAGTGCTGAAATCGAATATTTAACATGGTGATGTTTTTCATACAAAGATTTGAGACCTTTTAGCATTTCAAAAGTTTGCTCAACCGTGGGTTCTTTTATATCTACCTTTTGAAAGCGGCGTGCCATGGCGGCTTCTTTTTCAAAAATCTGGCGATATTCTTTGTAGGTGGTGGCTCCAATACATTTGATTTCACCGCGTGAGAGCATCGGCTTTAACATGTCCGCTGCACCAATCGACCCTGAGGCTGACCCCGCATTGATGAGCATATGGATTTCATCGATGAATAAAATCACGTTTTCTTTTTTCTGTAATTCCTTCATAATGCCTTTCAGGCGTTGCTCAAAGTCGCCGCGGTAGCGAGTTCCTGCAACGAGCCCCGGCAAATCTAAAGCATAAATCTGCATTTTGAGGAGCGACTCGGGTACAGACTCGGCATTGATCCGTTTGGCAAGCCCTTCTACAATGGCAGTTTTTCCAACTCCGGGCTCGCCTACTAAAATTGCATTGTTCTTTGAACGCCGAGATAAAATCTGAATGACGCGATCGATTTCTGTGTCCCGCCCGATAAAGACGTCTCCTCTTTTTTTGACCTTTTCATTGATGTTCTCTGCAAATTGTTTTAAGGGGGACGATTTAGACTGCGTGGGTTTATCTAGTCCTTCGTCTTCTTCAACGCCCATGGCCCAGTCTTCATTTTTATCAAAATCAGGATTTTTAACAATCCCGTGGGCAACATAATTGACGACGTCCAAGCGTGAAATCGCTTGCTTTTTTAAAAAGAAAACAGCCTGACTATCTTGTTCACTGAAAATGGCAACTAAGAGATTTGCGCCTGTAACGGTCAATTTGCCTACGGATTGAACCTGAAAGACAGCGCGTTGTAAAACGCGTTGTAAAGCCATGGTGGGTTGGGTATCTTTTGCGGACTCTCCAATCCTTTGGGCGCTTTTCTCCAAAAAGACCCCAATATCGCTGCGCATCTTTTCAAAATTGGCTCCGCAGGCGCTTAGCGCTTCCCGTGCAGAGGGGTTATCCAATAAGGCATAGAGAAGGTGCTCTATGGTGAGATACTCATGCCGACCTTCCCGCGCAAATGCAAAGGCACGATTGAGGGCCTCTTCAGATTCTTTATCTAACATTCTATTTTTCCCCTTAGATTCGTCTCAGATCGCGGGTTCAAAAATACAGCGTAAAGGATAATCATGTGCGATCGACATTTTCAAGGTTTCGGACACTTTCATTTCAGCCACCTCGCGGGGATAAACCCCGCAAATGGCCTGGCCCAGATGATGGATTTCAAGCATTGTCTGCTGGGCCTTTATCTCATCCATGCCAAATACCGTTTTTAAGACAAGCACCACAAAATCCATCGATGTAAAGTCATCATTCATCATCATGACCTGATAAAGCGGCGGTTCTTTTACCTGCGGTTGAGGTTTAAGTTCCGTTTGTGTGCGTACATCGAGTCTAATGGACATGGCTCACATCCTTGCTATCATTTCTTCTCCAAATTGAGAAGAGGAAACGAGGGTGGCATGGTCCATGAGGCGTTCAAAATCATAGGTCACTTTTTTAGCTTTGATCGCTGCTTCCATGGAGTGGATAATGAGGTCTGCTGCTTCCGTCCAGCCCATGTATCGGAGCATCATTTCAGCGGATAAAATTAAAGAACCAGGATTAACTTTATCTTGACCTGCATATTTAGGTGCAGTCCCATGCGTGGCTTCGAACACCGCAAATCCTTCACCGATATTGGCGCCGGGTGCAATGCCGATTCCGCCAACCTGTGCGGCCAATGCATCTGAAATATAGTCGCCGTTCAGGTTTAAGGTGGCTACCACGTCATATTCTTTCGGTCTTAATAAAATTTGTTGGAGGAAAGCGTCGGCAATTACATCTTTGACCACAATCATTTTGCCTGTTTTGGGATTTTTAAATTGACACCAAGGGCCGCCGTCAATGGGCTCGGCGCCAAATTCTTGTTGTGCGAGCGCATATCCCCAGTCTTTAAACGCGCCTTCAGTGAACTTCATAATATTGCCTTTATGCACCAAGGTGACAGAATCTCGGTCGTTGTCCACGGCATATTGAAGCGCAGCGCGCACGAGCCGGGTGCTGCCTTCTTTTGAAACCGGTTTCACACCGATTCCGCAGTGTTCCGAAAAACGAATCTTTTTCACGCCCATTTCATTTTTCAAAAAGGAAATCATTTTTTTAGCTTCGGGGGAGTCGCCTTGCCATTCGATGCCTGCATAAATGTCTTCAGAGTTCTCACGGAAGATAATCATATCCACATCTTGCGGTGCTTTGACAGGACTCGGCACGCCTGAAAAATAGCGTACAGGGCGCAAGCAAACATATAAATCCAGTTCCTGGCGTAAGGCCACGTTCAAAGACCGAATCCCGCCGCCGACCGGTGTCGTCAAAGGCCCTTTGATGGCGATATGGTATTCTTTGACCGCATCTAAGGTTTCTTGAGGCAGCCAGGTATTTTCGCCATACACAGTATTGGCTTTTTCACCTGCAAAAATTTCCATCCAGGCAATTTTCCGCTTGCCGTGATAGGCTTTTTGAAGCGCGGCATCGACCACTTTTTGCATGACAGGCGTAATGTCTGCGCCAATTCCATCTCCTTCAATACAGGGAATAATGGGGTGCTCCGGCACTTTGAGTTTGCCTGAGTGGCCCATGGTGATTTTTTCTCCCTGGGGAACTTTGATGTGTTGGTATTGCATGGTGATCTCCTTTAATCTTGCCAATAATGATTTAAAATCCGAATCTCTAATGTGGGGTCCGCCTGTAAATGAGCCTCTTTTAAGACAGCGGTGCTTTCTATTTTCAAAAGTTCAAACAAGCGGTCGCCCATTTCTTTCACGACCGCTTCCGGTCTCGGGCGTACAGCGAGTTCCAAAAAAATTAAAGCCTCCCCGGGTGCGCCTTCACCGAGATGCACCCGGGATGCGACTTCGAGCCGACTCTTGCACTTTGAGATTTTAGCGTAAGGGCTTAAAGTCTCATGAGCCTTCACAAAAAAAGGCTGCCAATCATGATGTGCTAATGTCGGGCTCACATGTAAAATAAGATGAGGCATTTCGTCTCCTTATTGTCTTTAAACATAATCACGAGGGGGAACAGCCGGATGCTTAATCGCCGTGTGCATGGGGTGAAATTCGGTGACCTGTTCATCTTCATGATCAAGCGGGCCCTCTGCATGTAAGATCGGTTGAAGAATAGATTGTTTATGGGTATCAAGGTTTAAATGAACAGAAGAGTGGAGCATATGATCGTGCAGCTTGTGGGTCTGCTGTTGTAATTGCTCGATGAGGCTTGCGCTTTCTTTTAAATCGGTTGCCACTTTATATTGATATTCTTTAAACGTATGCTTGGTCTGTTGGAGTTCATCCATTAGTTTACGTTCCTGATTCGAGAGCCTGAAAAAATAATGATACACAGCAAACCCTGCAAATCCCCCTAAAATAAAAGTGATTAATCCAAAAATGCTGGCTGTCATTCGTTGATCCTTTTGTTTTGCGTCATTATAAAGAATGAACAGGCCGCTATGCAAGGGATGTATGAAATACGCTTCTCAAAATGGCCATGGCCTCGATCTCGTAGACGGGGTGGCATTCTCCCAGAGGGTACATATTTTCGTCGCGGAGATAGGATAACACGTCAGGAATCATTTTTTTGCTGAGGCCGAGTGCCTCGGGATTCATTTCAGCGCCGACTTCAATAAAAAAGTTTTGCGTCGCAGAGAGGGCTGCGTTAATAAGATCATTTTCATTAGAATCATTCAAGCCCCACACCGCACGAGCGTAGCGACAGAGTTTTTGATGTTTCATATCGCGTAGGATGGATAAGGTGGGGACGAGAAGAAGAGCCAGGGCTTCAGCATGTTTCAAGCCATATAGCGTCGTGAGGACATGGCTTAAGCGGTGCGTACAAAAATCAACAAAAGTTCCTGTTTGAAGGTGATCGTTTAAAATGCTAGCCGAACACCACATAAACGTAGCGCGCGCTTGCAGATTATCAGGTTCCGCAAGCATCACACGAGAGGACTCGATGATTGTGAGCAAGTGCGCTTCAGCTTGGCGATCTTGGAGAGGGGTATCTGTTTCGATGGTGGCATATTGCTCGATGCCATGCGAAAAAGCATCGACAATCGCATAGGTGAGTTCTTGGCGTGGCAAAGTGAGGGTCGTTGCTGGGTCTAAAATAGCAAGCTTTGGAAACAAAGCCTCACCACTGAAATCACGATTTAATTTAAGACGACTACAGTTCATGACGCCCCATTGATTGAGTTCTGTTCCCGACCCCGGATGGGTTTGGATGACAGCAAGGGGGAGGGCTTCTTTAACAAGAAAGAGCGATTCGGTCATTTGCCAGGGGTCGCCTTGCCATTTTGCCGCGGCGGCAATAAATTTTGAGCCGTCAATGACAGAGCCCCCGCCCGCGGCGACAATAAAGTTGAGCGCATGGGCTTCAATTAAGGGAAGGGCTTGAATGAGATAATCATAATCGGGATTTGGTTGAATCCCAGAAAATTCAATAACGGTGAACCCCTGCAAGGCTTCTTTAACTTGCCGATACACGCCATTATTGACAACTGCATTTTCATCATACGTAAACAAGATGCGGGCATTTTCAGGTAGGAAGTCACGCAATTCATCGATTCGACCTTCACCAAAGAGGACGCGGGTTGGATTATAAAAGTTAAAGGGATTCAAGATTACTCGATTTCAATGAGCTCAAAATCAAGCTTGCCTGCGCCACACTCTGGGCAGACCCAGTTTAAAGGCACATCCTCCCATTTTGTACCGGGCGCAATGCCTTCATCCGGTGCGCCGAGGGCTTCATCATAAACCCAGCCGCACAGGAGGCAAATATATTTTTTGAATTCCATTCTATCCTTGTTACGCTACACATTTTAAGCGCAAGATCATAGCATACTGTTTGTTGGAAAAGAACAGGCTTTTTTGGATAAAAAAAAGAGTCCTTTTAAAGATAATTAGTTATAAACTTGATCTATCCAGTAAGCATCAGAAAAAGCTTTTAATTTTATTGGCATAATAAATTTATGTGTTATATACTTGGTTTTAAATCACGTTAAGAAATAAAATATGCCAATACCTCTCAGATTTCTCCAAAAAAAAGTGAAATTGACTTCGGTCAATGCAAAGATCTTGAGCCTGTACCAAAAAGCACTCAATGAAGTCTTTCAAAAAGAGATGACGGTTGCGGACGAGAATACGATTGTCCCTACCAAAGCCGCAAATTTAGAAGGATGGTGGGTCAAATTTGTTTCTAGCGTCCATGCCGTCACGGATGTTAAACTCGCAGCGACGGAAGAGCGATTATTATTGCCCTTTGCGGTTGAGCTTGATTTACCCGGGCATGAGTTGTATCGGGTTTACCGGCACTACCTCAATCAATTAACCGCCGAATATGCAAAAAGCGGGGTCTTTGGGGAGTTTTTTAGTGGCCCTGTGCAATCTTTAACGGAAAGGGAGCAAATTGATAAGGGGTACATCTTATTGCGAGAAATATTATTGCGTCTCGCGGCGGTGGCACTTTCCGATGACACACAGCCTACGCGGGACGGGGATCATTTGATTAAGGTCATTACAAAATTTACTGGTTTTATCATAAAAGAAAGACCCTTAACGTCCAGTAAATCTTTGACTGATTTAGAAAAAGAACTCGCCACCACTCATCGAGCCCAATTGACCGATATCACCAACATGGTTCAAATTTTAAAAAATCTGCATAGTAATCGCGAAAACATTACTGCGGCGCTGAGTTTTTTAGACAACATAGAATTGCGGATTCAAGCATTTTTAATACTCATTTTAAATCCAAATGAAAAAAGTGAAGCAGCGGCCTCAGAAGGCTGGATCGACAGTACATTAAGCCATGCAGAGGGCGAATTCCTCATCAAACAAAAAAAACCGGAAGGACATGCCCGGGCTTTGGCAATCATTAAAGGCTTAAGTGATCTCCAGCAAGAGATTGTGAGTCGACTCCCCCTCGTCCCAACAGGCGATCAGAGCCGCGCTCACTTGATTTCATTGTATCACTTGCTCAATGAGACAAAGTCTTTAAAGCAATTGCTGGGTTACATCGATGCTTTGAGGCTGATCGCAGGGTGGGTGCCCATTTTGTGTGGAGGCCTTGATATGACAAGTGTTGCGCGCGCCATAACGGAACTTGGACAAAAATGCGAGAAACAAATTAGTTTTTTTGGACCAAAAGACCCGAGGCTGGATACGCCGATTGGCAGAGCGATTGCACCTTCCACTATGAGTGCGCCCTTGAGCTTTACCGCGATTCATATTGCGGATGGGCTCACTTCTTTAACTGCTCCGGAAAGGTTGCGCTTAATCGCAGAAGTGGGCAAACAAAGCATTTTAGGTTTGATTGAAGCTCAGACAAAGCTCGGAATTTCTGTACTCAATACTGAAAAGTTAAGCATTCATTTTCCGGGGTATTTGCCTCCTCTTTCAACAGCGCCAAAACCCTCTCTGCCAGCCGCAACGACAACCCCTCTCTTTTCGCAGGGCGTTTCTCAAGGAGGCGTGAACGTTCAAGAACGCATTGAGGCGGCCTTGAGTTATTTAAAAGAAGGCTTGTTTCTAGGAGTCTGTCGAACATGGATTTTGGAGTTTTCCAAAAATAGGACTCTGGATTTTTTCAGGAGTAATCGAAATATTTTTGGACGAAGGATGATGC
>JBMDXV010000097.1:0-7509 GCA_048594525.1 Gammaproteobacteria bacterium
AGCCATGACTACGCTTCAGCAAATTAAATGCAAGGTCTTTCCTAATCAAATCCTTATTTGCGAGCTCACAAAAAAACAAAAACAAATAACCGATCAACTCTCAATCATGGTGCCCACAAAGATGGGAATATAGGAAGTTAGGCGAGTATCTTAAGTATAACAGCTACAAAATCTCGCACGCTCTCTGTATAATGCCACTTTCAATTTTCTTCCTTTTTATGATCCGTACCCGTTTTGCACCGAGCCCCACTGGCTTTCTTCACGTTGGTGGCGCACGCACCGCTTTGTATTCTTACCTTGTTGCCCGTCAAAACGCGGGGCATTTTATCTTGCGAATTGAAGATACAGACCTGGAACGCTCTACGCCCGAGTCTGTTCAAGCGATCCTCGACGGCTTAAGCTGGCTCGAACTGAACTATCAAGAAGGGCCGTTTTATCAGACTGCGCGTTTTCAACGCTATTATGATGTGGCAGAGGAACTCCTTAAATCTGGGCAAGCATATCGCTGTCATTGTACAAAAGAGCGCCTTGAAACGCTGCGTAATAATCAAATGACATCAGGCCTAAAACCCCGCTATGATGGGCATTGCCGAGCGCTTTCCCTTTCCGCTGATGAAGCCCACGTCATCCGCTTTAAAAATCCTGAAACTGGCACGGTGGGTTGGCAAGACTTGGTCAAAGGAGAAATTTCTTTTGCCAATACGGAGCTTGATGACCTCATTCTCATCCGCACGGACAAAGCGCCCACTTACAATTTTACAGTCGTCGTCGATGATTATGACATGGACATCACTCATGTCATTCGGGGAGATGATCACATCAACAACACTCCTCGGCAGATCAATATTTTAAAAGCCTTAGGCAAATCCCTGCCCTACTATGCGCATGTTCCCATGATTCTTGGAGAGGACGGAAAGCGCTTGTCAAAACGACATGGCGCTGAGAGCGTCATTCAGTTTCGGGAAGAAGGTTATCTTCCTGAAGCCCTCCTCAATTATTTATTTCGCTTAGGCTTTGCGCATGGAGATCAGGAAGTGTTTTCAGTGGAGGAAATGGCTCAGTGTTTTAAGCTGGAACGGGTCAGTGGCTCACCCGCAATTTTCAGTACCGATAAACTCCGCTGGCTCAACCAGCATTATATGCGCACATTGCCGTTTTCTCTGATCAAACCTGCCCTCCTTGATCAAATGCAGGCCCTCCATCTCGACCCAACCCAAGGACCCGCTTTAGAAGCGATTTACCCCTTTTTGAGCGAACGCGCTCATACTTTAAAAGAGCTCGCCTTCAACGCACAATATTTTTACACCGAAACCTATCCGAAGGAAGAAGCCGCGTTTCTAAAACACATCACACCGGAGACACGCCCCGCACTTTTGATGATTCAGGAAAAACTCGCAGCGCTTGATATTTTTAAAGCCTCTGCCATCCATGCTGTGCTAGAGGCCACAGCCTCAGAATTGAAACTCGGCATGGGTAAAGTCGGCATGCCGCTTCGGGTGGTGTTGACGGGCGGCACACAGTCGCCGTCGATTGATCTCACCGCTGAATGGATTGGTCAAGAAAGGTGCCTAGCCCGTTTAAAAGGAGCCCTCAGATGATGAACAACAAAACCAAATTTATTTTTGTAACCGGTGGTGTTGTCTCATCATTGGGGAAAGGCGTCACCTCGGCCTCGCTTGCTGCACTCCTGGAAGCACGAGGACTCAATGTAACCATGATGAAACTCGACCCTTACATTAACGTCGATCCCGGTACCATGAGTCCTTTTCAGCATGGCGAAGTGTTTGTCACGGAAGATGGCGCTGAAACGGACCTGGACCTCGGCCATTATGAACGATTTATTACTACAAAAATGTCGAAAAAAAATAATTTCACCACGGGCAAAGTGTATCAACGCGTGATCGAACGGGAACGGAGGGGAGACTATCTCGGCGCCACCGTACAAGTCATTCCACATATTACAGATGAAATCCGGCATCGCATTTTTGATGGCGCAGCGGGCTATGACGTGGCCCTCGTTGAAGTGGGTGGCACGGTTGGAGACATTGAGTCTCAGCCTTTCTTAGAAGCCATTCGCCAGATTCGCTTTCAGCTCGGACTTGAACAGAGCTTGTTTCTCCATGTCACGCTTGTGCCTTATATTAAAGCAGCCGGAGAACTAAAGACCAAACCCACGCAACACTCCGTGAAGGATTTACGCTCAATCGGTATCCAGCCTGATGTCTTAGTTTGCCGATCTGAAGTCATGCTGCCTAAAAGTGAGCGGCATAAAATAGCGCTCTTCACGAATGTACATCCGGACGCAGTATTTTCAGCCGTGGATGTCGATACCATTTACAAAATGCCAGAGGTATTTCATGCGCAGGGACTGGATGCCGCGATCCTGACAAAATTAGGTTTAACGGCGAATGCCCCTGATTTAAAATCTTGGGAAGAGGTCGTTCATAAACTCACACACCCCCACTATGAAATCACCATCGCGATGGTCGGGAAATATATGAATTTGACCGATGCGTATAAGTCTGTTTCCGAAGCTTTACTCCACGCGGGAATTCATACAGCAACCCGCGTCCAGGTGCGTTATATTGACTCAACGGTACTGGAAGAAAAAGGCCTGGCCCTGCTAAAAGGTGTGGATGGCATCCTCGTACCGGGAGGGTTCGGCAATCGGGGCATAGAAGGCATCATCTCCTCCATTCGCTATGCGCGCGAAAATAATATTCCTTATTTTGGGATTTGCCTCGGAATGCAGCTTGCCTTGATTGAATTTGCGCGCAATATTTTAAACCTGAAAGGTGCCAATAGCACAGAATTTGACGCCACGTGCCCAGACCCCGTTGTGGCCATGATCAATGAATGGCAGGATGCATCTGGCAAATTGGAAAAGCGCACGCTTGAATCGAATTTGGGAGGGACGATGCGCTTAGGAGCGCAAACCTGTATCCTCGATCAGAACACCCTTACCTATCAAGCGTATCAAGCATTTGAGATTATCGAACGTCATCGCCATCGCTATGAAGTCAACAATTTCTATCTTAAAGATTTCGAAAAAGCGGGCCTCGTGATCGCTGGCCGCTCTCAAGACGGCAAGCTTGTGGAAGTCGTTGAATTAAAAGCACATCCTTACTTTGTAGGCTGTCAATTTCATCCTGAATTCTCCTCTAACCCGCGCACCGGCCAAGCTTTATTTATTGCTTTCGTTAAAGCTGCGTTGCAAAAAAAATATAGTGCGATGATCAAGGGATAATCTATCCATGACAACTTCTTTCAAACTCAAAGGGAGCTTATTTACCTTAAGCGTATTACAACTCCTCACAACGGATCTCATTCGCTTTGAGAAAGATCTCAAGGCAAAGATTCACCTTGCTCCTAAGTTTTTCAATTACACTCCCATGGTCTTAGATATTCAAGTGCTGTCAGAGCAAAAACCTGATTTTGCGCATTTACAATCTCTACTAACCAAAAACAAAATTATCCCGGTAGGCATTCGGGGGGCGAAAGAAGAGTGGAAAGAAGAGATTTACAAACTAGGCTTTGCCCTCCTAAACGATCCTGGCAAAAATGACAAAGAAGCCCCGGACGGCAGCGCAACAATTATTGCAGATACCAAAATCATCCATGAACACATTCGCTCGGGTCAGCAAATTTATGCGGAGCAAGGCGATTTAATCATCATTGGCCATGTGAGTTCCGGTGCCGAACTCTTGGCTGAAGGCAACATTCACATTTACGGCAATCTCCGCGGCCGCGCTTTAGCCGGAATCAACGGAAATGTTCATGCGCACATTTTTTGTCAAAGCTTAATGGCAGAACTGATTTCTATCGCTGGCCAATACAAGCTCTTTGAAAATACCAATGAATTCACCCAAGGCGCCATACACGCTTATCTTAAAAACAATGAATTGATGATTGCACGGATTTAACTAATCAAACTTAAAGTTGACTAAAATCAGCCAAATTTTGAAATAAACGATGTACTTCTCGGAGGAGATGATGGCGATTTTGCCGTAAGTCTGGCTCATCGGTGTTGACGAGAACTTTCTCGAAAAAATGACTGATCGGCTCACGAAAAGTAAGATACGCAAGATATTGCGCTTTTAATGGAAGCGCGAGCCAGCTTGGTACTTTTTCAAATAAAGCGTAAATGACTGCTTCTTCCTTTACAAACAGCGCGGGATTTAAAGGGACAGCGGGAAGTGTAGGCTTCCCTGCTTTATCAAGGAGATTCCCCATGCGTTTTGCGAGCTCTTGCAACTTTTTGCCATCTTCAGTCTCTAATAATCGCGTTAAAGCTTGAATACGTTCTACAATATCCAAGGGATCGAAGCCTGACTCCACACCTCGATAACGGCGATTTAAAATGGCTGTCACGACGTTTAAAGGCAAGTCTTTTTCATCCCGACACCAGGCTTCCATCCGTTCTTTAAAAAAAAGACTCAACTCGGCAAGGACTGTCTTTTCATCTGCCAGTGCGGCGCCTTGATCGCGATAAAATCGATAGGCCCTCTCTAAAATGGGATAAAGATTCAAATGCAAATGCCCTTCCACCAAAATCGCAATAATGCCTAAAGCTTGACGGCGCAAGGCAAAAGGGTCACCACTACTTGTCGGCTCTTTCCCGATTGCAAAGAGGCCGACCAACGTATCCACCTTATCTGCTATCGCAAGGCGTTTGCCTATTTCATTCCGGGGCAAGTCTTTGCCGCGGCCTTTTGGTTTATAATGATCTTCTAAGGCATACGCCACCTGAGGGTTTTCATTTTGTGCAAGCGCATATTGGCATCCCATAGATCCCTGGAGTTCTGGGAACTCCTGGACCATCCCGCTCACTAAATCCATTTTGCAAAGACGCGCAGCCCGGATACCGGCCGTTGCAATTTCGCCTGAATCGAGTTCTCGCATCAATTTTTCTAAACGCGCTGTCTTATCTGCGAGCGAACCCAAACCTTGTTGAAAAGTGATTTTAGCCAAAGCAGATAAGTGATGCTCAAGCGGAACTGTTAAGTCTTCATCATAAAAGAATTTAGCATCGGCTAAACGCGCGCGCACGACTCTTTCGTTGCCGTGAATCACCGATTCGGGACGTTTACTCTCAATATTTGCAACCATCCAAAATCGATTTTGCAGCCTGTCTCGTGCAAGGATGGGAAAGACACGCTGGTTTACTTCCATTGTTGAAATTAACACCTCCTGAGGCACGGATAAAAATTCTTTTTCAAAACTGCCGCGTAAAGGAACCGGCCATTCCACCAAATCCAAAACTTCTTCGAGTTTTCCGAGTCTGCAGGGCTCACTGCTGATTTTGTCCAAAATGGTTTTTCGCCTTTCCTCCCGATCCACCATTACATAGGCGTGACGCAAGGTTTCAACATAGACTGAAGGCAAGGGGATTATGATGCTTTGCGGATGATGAAAACGATGCCCAAATGTTTCACGCCCTGCTTTCAAGCCAAATAATTCAACAGGGACAATCTCTTCACCGAACAGGGCAACGAGCCAATGCACGGGTCGCAAAAAACTAAAATCTTGTTTGCCCCAACGCATCTCCTTTTTTAAAGGCAAGCTTCGGATTGCATCACTTATAATAGAGGGAAGCAAAGTCTTGACTAAACGGGCAGGCTGCTCTATTTTTACGCCGAGCCAAATTCCCTTATCCGTTTCTATTTCAAAGAGATCCGTCAACGCTGCACCCGCTGATTTTAAAAAACCCTTGAGCGCGCCTGTTGGTTCGCCTGCTTTGTCAAATCCCGCGGCTTTGGGGGGCCCTCTTCGCTCCAGGATTTGGGCAGGGACTTCCGCTTGTAAATCAGGAATGAATAAAGCGAGGCGCCTCGGCGTATAAAAGCTTTTGATGATCCCATGCTTGAGCCTTGCTGCGGCGAATGCTTTTTTCACCTGTACTTCAAGGTGCGCCATAATGGGCGCGAGTTCGCCCGCTGGTAATTCTTCACAGCCTAATTCAAATAAAAAGTCTTGCTGCATTATGATTCTCCTTTGAGCATCGGAAAACCCAATGCTTCACGAGACTGATAATACGCCTCCGCCACGGCCATAAACAAAGTTCTGATCTTCAAAATAAAACGCTGGCGTTCAGCGACAGAAATCGCTTGGCGGGCATCCAGGAGATTAAACGTGTGATTGGATTTGATGGCCATTTCATAAGCAGGAAGAGCGAGTTTTAAATGCATCAGGCGGTGACTTTCAGCGGCATAAAAATCGAATAACTCAAACAGTTTTGCAATGGGCGCCTCTTCAAAATTGTATTTTGACATCTCATATTCATTTTGTTTAAACACATCGCCATAGGTGACCTTGCCCGTCGGGCCTTCTTGCCAAACGAAATCGAAGAGTGAATCTTGATTCAAAATATTCATGGCCAGGCGTTCAAGTCCGTAGGTGATTTCACCGGTGACCGGTTTACACTCCAATCCCCCCACCTGCTGAAAATAAGTAAACTGCGTAACTTCCATGCCATTTAACCACACTTCCCAACCGAGGCCCCAGGCTCCAGCGGTCGGGGATTCCCAGTTGTCTTCAACAAAACGGATATCATCAACAAGAGGATCAATCCCGAGCGCACGCAATGAGTCGAGGTACACCTCCTGAATATGATCCGGCGCCGGTTTCATGACCACCTGAAATTGATAATAATGCTGCCCCCGAT
This sequence comes from Gammaproteobacteria bacterium, assembly GCA_048594525.1. GTDB lineage: Bacteria > Pseudomonadota > Gammaproteobacteria > Francisellales > CACEW01 > JAJZUD01. The sequence continues at coordinate 6,665 of JBMDXV010000097.1, forward strand.
TCGGATTCTCTCCATACCGCCCGTCTTTAGGACGACGACAAGGCTGGACATAAGCCGCATTCCAAGGCTCAGGGCCGATGGATCGCAAAAATGTAGCAGGATGATAGGTGCCTGCGCCCATTTCCATATCGTAAGGCTGCACGATAATACAACCCTGTTTTGACCAGAAATTTTGCAACGTTAAGATAATATCCTGAAAAGTCATAAAGCCCCTTTTTGAGTGGGGCTATTTTACCTGAGACCCGCGCGGATTGCGAGTCAGTGCTGTTTCAATCCGAGAAAGGAACATCCCTCACTTGAATAATGCGTTAAAACAAGGATCATGCTCAGCAAACTCATTAAATATAACGCTTGTCGTTAAGGCCACGATATCGTCGCGGGGTTTTGCATCCTGATTGTTTTGAATGGTATAAATTGCCAACACCACAGGCTTGCACAGCGGCGACCATGCAATGCCAATATCATTCGCAATGCCATAACTTCCCGAGCCCGTTTTCTCAGCCACCGACCAGCCAATTGGAACGCCCGCCCGTATTCTGAGATACCCTGTCGTATTGTCTTGCATCCAGGTGACCAATAAGCCACGTTGGACAGGCGTTAAAACATTGCCGAACATTAATTTTTTCACACTAATTGCCATGTCTTCAGGCGTAGAAGTATCTTCCGAATGATTAGGGTTTGAATTTAAGTCACCATCGTAATGTATTACATTAAAGCTCTCGTTCCCCATAGAATGAGCAAAATCTGTTACGGCCCCAGGCCCACCTAATTGTTTGATGATGAGATTGACTGCGGGATTATCACTATAACGCATGGCCGCCGCTGCTAATGCCTGAAGTGTCATG
>JBMDXV010000098.1:0-5283 GCA_048594525.1 Gammaproteobacteria bacterium
ACTATCCAGACAAAAGACAGAAGGGATGATTGCTTGTGGGGTGTTAAATAAAATGACCAGGATAGGTATGCCCAAAAGTTATCGTGTAGCTTAAATTATGAACCAATGTTTCTGCTCAGAGGGTTATGCAACAACGCCACTCGTCAAGCATTGTCCCCGCGAAAAAACCTTTCCAAACGGAACTGAACTCCGATCCCTGATTCCGTGGCTGGCGGATTTATCCCTCTTGAAAACAAGATCATGAGCTACGGCGTGGGATTAATTTTTCAAAAAAATCGACTTACACACAACTTACCCACAGAAATACCCACTTGCACTTCTCCATAAAACCCCTTATCTTGTAGTGCTTTCAAATTTAAAATACAACCTATAGTAGAGGAGACCAACGTGCAACAGTTTACAGTCATCAAGCGGACGGGCCGGGAAGAGGGAATCGTTTCATTCGACCTTGAGAAAATTGAAATTGCGATGATGAAGGCCTTTATTGCCGTTGAAGGACCTCACGCTGCCAATTCTAGTCGGGTGCGCGAACTCGTGAAGCATTTATCCAAACAAATTATGGATACTTTCAAACGTCGCCTACCGGGCGGGGGCACGATTCAAATTGAAGATATTCAGGATCAGGTGGAACTCACACTCATGCGAAGCGGCGAGCAGAAAGTGGCGCGGGCCTATGTTCTCTATCGCGAGGAGCGCCGCTTAGCGCGGGAGCAAGAGGAAAAACAGCCTCCCAAAGCTGGTGAGATTCGCGTGAAGTGGGAAGACGGCAGTTTAAAGCCACTCGATGAAAAACGCCTGAAACTCGTCATTGCAGAAGCCTGTACGGGCTTTAGTGACATCGATGCCGATTTTATTTTTAGTGACACCAAACGCAATCTTTTTGATGGCGTGGGGTTAAAAGAAGTCGCGAAGGCTTTGATTTTATCCGCACGGGCTTTAGTCGAAAAAGAACCGAATCATTCCTATGTTGCAGCGCGCCTGGTTTTAGATGATCTCCGTGCTGAAGCGCTGGGATTTATGGGCCTTGCCCATGAGGCCACCCATCAGGAAATGGCGGAGCTTTATCCGAAAGCGCTCAAAGCTTATATCAAAAAAGGCATTGAGCTTGAACTTCTGAATCCACTCCTTGCTGATTTTGATTTAGACAGACTTGGCAAAGCCCTCAACAAAGAAAACGATCTTCTGTTCAATTACCTCGGCATTCAAACGCTGTATGATCGCTATTTTATTCATCATCGTGGCACCCGTTTTGAACTCCCGCAAATCTTTTTCATGCGCGTGGCGATGGGTCTTGCTTTAGAAGAAAAAGACAAAAACGCACGGGCGATTGAGTTTTATACCCTGCTCTCCAGTTTCGATTACATGAGTTCCACGCCGACCTTGTTCAATGCAGGAACGCTACGCTCTCAACTATCAAGCTGTTATTTGACGACCGTGCCTGATGATCTCTATGGCATTTATGGTGCGATTCGCGATAACGCCATGCTGTCAAAATTCGCGGGCGGCCTCGGCAATGACTGGACGCCTGTGCGCGCCATGAATGCGCACATTATCGGGACGAACGGGCGCTCTCAGGGTGTTATTCCTTTTCTAAAAGTCGCCAACGATACCGCGGTCGCAGTCAACCAGGGCGGTAAAAGAAAAGGCGCGGTGTGTGCTTATCTTGAAGCCTGGCATCTTGATATTGAAGATTTCCTGGAACTCCGCAAAAACAGTGGAGATGATCGCCGTCGTACACATGATATGAATACCGCCAATTGGATTCCCGATCTGTTCATGAAACGCGTGTGTGAAGATCGGGAGTGGACGCTTTTTTCACCCAACGATGTACCGGATTTACATGATCTCTATGGCGAAGCGTTTGAAAAAGCCTACATAGCTTATGAAAAAGCAGCAAACGAAGGCAAAGTGCCGCACAAGAAAATTCAAGCCAATGCCTTGTGGCGGAAGATGCTCTCCATGCTCTTTGAAACGGGGCATCCCTGGGTCACCTTTAAAGATCCCTGCAACATTCGTTCCCCTCAGGGTCATGCGGGTGTGATCCACAGCTCCAACCTCTGTACTGAAATTACGCTGAACACCTCGGAAGATGAAATTGCCGTCTGCAATTTAGGTTCCATCAACTTGCCCGCACATCTCACTGAAAAAGGAGAAATCCGCATTGAGAAGCTCAAAGCCACCATCAAAGTCGCCATTCGCATGCTCGATAATGTGATCGACATTAACTACTATTCCGTCCCGCAAGCGCGTAAATCCAATCTAAAACACCGCCCCATCGGACTTGGGATTATGGGATTTCAAGACAGTTTGTATTTAAAACGCATGCCTTATGATACCGAAGCGGCCGTTGAATTTGCAGATGAACTCATGGAAATCATCAGCTATCACGCGATTGAAGCGTCGAGTGATTTGGCTGTGGAGCGCGGCGCCTACGAGAGCTTTGAAGGTTCGCTCTGGAGCCGGGGCATTCTGCCGATTGACTCCATCGCCCTCCTCAAAAAATCCCGCGGTGAATATTTACAGCAAGATCAAAAAACACGCCTCGACTGGAGCAGTCTGCGCGCCAAAGTACGCACTCAGGGCATGCGGAACTCGAATACCATGGCAATCGCGCCCACGGCCACCATTGCCAATATCACAGGGGTTTCTCAATCCATAGAGCCCACGTATCAAAACCTCTATGTCAAATCCAATCTCTCCGGCGAATTCACCGTGATCAACGATTATCTCGTGAAAGACCTGAAAGCCTTCAATCTGTGGGATGAAGTCATGGTCAACGATCTCAAATATTACAACGGCAGCGTCCAATCGATTAACAGAGTGCCTGCTGAAATCAAACGCCTCTACGCCACCGCATTTGAAATTGATGCGACCTGGCTTGTGGAAGCCGGCGCGCGCCGTCAAAAATGGATCGACCAAGCGCAATCGCTCAACCTGTATGTGTCCCAACCCTCCGGGAAAGTGCTGGATCAACTTTATAAACTCGCCTGGAAACGCGGCTTAAAAACCACCTATTACCTCCGAACCCTCGGCGCGACCAGCACTGAAAAATCAACGATCGACCGCGCGGGTGAACTCAATGCCGTGAAAATGAATGTAGAGACTGATGCGCAAACCCCCAAAGCCTGTTCGATTACCGATCCTGAGTGTGAGGCGTGTCAGTAGATCGATGATGGCCATCTTCACTTATCATCTATGCCAATGAGTACAAGGCCGTTTCTCCTAAACGGCCAGCATATGCAGTATTCTAAAAAAATTTTCATCCACTTAATCGATAGCGATCTTCAGCAAAGCGATACAGCCTGCGCCAGAAAATGAAGTTAATAAAGGTCACCCAAATACACATCACCACCACGCCTAATGCAATTTGCGGAAAGGCGCCGATCACTGTATTTTCAGTAATATACGCACCGAGCCCGTGAGCGCGCAAGGTCACACTTCCCCAGTTGATGACTTCTGCGACGATACTCGCGTTCCAGGACCCGCCTGCTGCGGTGATTGCACCCGTTACATAATAATGAAAAATCGCCGGAAGGAGAAATTTTTTCCACTTTAACCAGCCGGAGAGTTGCATATTTTGCGCAGCAAGCTTGAGTTCTTTTGGGATATTCGTCGCCCCTGCGATCACATTAAACAAAATATACCACTGCGTACCGAGAATCATGAGGGGGGCTGTCCAGATTTCAACGTTTAAATGATAACGCAAGATTAAAATCACAAACACAGGAAAAAACAAATTGGCCGGAAAAGCTGCAAAAAACTGTGCAATCGGTTGGGCGATCCGCGCGAACTTGGGACGAAGCCCAATTGCCACCCCAATCGGCACCCAGATTACAGAACAGATGATAATGAGCAAAAAGACTCTCAGCGCCGTTAAGCTCCCTAAAAAGATCACATACCAGGTCTCCCGAAACGGAATCTGCACATAAATAAATTTCCACAGACCCAGCATCACAAGACCCGCCATGACTAAAAGACTACCATACCAAATGAAATCCGTCAGACGCGTAGCAGTTTTTTGCCTAAGCCCGACATTGCTTTTTTGGGGCGCTAAATTGATCCAGGAAAAATTAACCCAGGCTCGCCACACCGTCTCAATAAAGCCAAAAATAAAGCGGGTGAATTTTGCCCGTTGAAATAAATTCAGCACCCAGGATTCTGTTTCTTCATCCTCCATTTCCCCCAGGCGAAATTTCTGCGACCAGGCGACAAGCGGACGAAACATCATTTGATCGTACAAAAATATCACAATCAGCATGGTGATAATCGCATAAAAAATAGCATGCAGATTTTCACTTAACACCGCGAGTGCAATATAAGAACCGATTCCCGGCAAGGTGATGGTTTGGTTTGCAACGGAAATCGCTTCTGAGGCCACAATAAAAAACCAGCTTGCAGACATGGACATCATGGCATTCCACAACAACCCAGGCATGGCAAAAGGAACATCAAGCCGCCAAAACCGTTGCCAGCCTGAGAGCTGATACACCCGGGTCGCTTCTGCCAATTCAGCAGGAACGGTGCGCACGGACTGGTAAAAGCTCAAGGTCATATTCCAAACCTGTGAGGTAAACACCACAAAAATCGTCGCACATTCCGGGCCGATGAGTGACCCTGGAAACAGCGAAATAAACGCCGCCACCGTCACCGATAAATATCCGAGAGGTGGCACAGATTGCAGAATATCGATAATCGGAATGAGCACTTTCCCCGCGCGTTCATTTTTAGCAGCAAGTGCGCCCACGGTAAACGTAAAAATAAACGAGACAATGAGCGCAATAAACATGCGTAACGTCGTTTCCATCGCATAGAGCGGGAGCATTTTAGGGGATAAAGAAATAGGGATTTCCTCTCCCAGGTGAAAGGGCATTTTCATCTTGAGCCCGGTATACGCAAAACCCATGAGCATCAATAAAACCAAGAGCAGTGCCAGGAAATCCCAGACATTCGGCATGACCTTTAAACTCGGCAAACTAAACAAGCGCGTTTTTTGCATAACACACACTAAAAGGCAGGAAGGTTGCCATTATATCGAATTTTTGCAAGCGGTGCATCCAACTACTTAACGCAACTATTAATAATGTAACGTCGTTGTTATAATTGTTAATTGTTACCTCTAAATTAAGAGGAGAAGTAGTTGTGAGGCGTTGTTGCATAAGTCGCAAAATAATCAGTTGTAATAATTTCGTACATATGCTATTTTAGCCTGTTGCAAAATTAGCTCAATAATGGAAAAAATGCCCTACAAATACCCTGCAAGCAAAGGCTGGAATGTACCAAAGC
>JBMDXV010000099.1:0-6483 GCA_048594525.1 Gammaproteobacteria bacterium
GCTCAGGCAAAAAATGAAAAATATGAATATAAATAAATCAACTTGTAAAATAATTAACCACTTTTGACTTTTGGATGAAAATGAGAGGAACTAATTTATTTTGGATTGCTATTTTGAAAATAATTTTGCAAGAGGCTCGGAAGAAATCATTCATTATCCTCGTCCCGATTATCCTCATCATCGCTTATTTTAGCTTTAGCCTCTACCTTAAAATGCTTGGAAGAGACTTGGTGCAAAACGCCATACACACGATTCAAACTGCGTACCCTGAGGTGAAATCGATCCAATATGGCGAGATAGAACTTTCCCCCACTACCTTTATGTCGAAAACTTTAACGGTGCACAATATTAATCTGACTTTGAATCAATCTCCCCTCATACTACACATTGATACACTGAGCGTGCACAATTATCTTGCTTTGAAGCAACATCCTTTTTGCTCGTTTGACCTGAACTTTAAAAACCTCAGTTTGAACGCAATGCAAGGGGTATATGACCGACTCGCGCTCTGGAGCAATGAGCCCAGCTTGATTGACCTCCTTGAAAACATTCCCCTCACCGTTAAGCTCACTGCGAGTGGAAGCATGGGTTATGACGCAGGCACCCAAAACCTGGCCTTGAATTTCAATGAAATTGCCGATGGTAATCCCATCTTTTTTTATCAAACCAATTTGAGTCCGCTCCCTTTAAGCCAGAGCCTCCTCAGCAATTCCACGGAGATCCTCACTGCGTTAAGCCACAGCGTGGTACTGAATGCACATGACCAAGTGAATGTTGATGAAACGTTTTCGATTGCGGAGGTGTTAAACACTTTTCCGCTTTTGGGCACTTTCTTGCAAAACCTGGGCTATACAAATTTCCCTGTTCATGTGAATGCAACGAGTGATTATGCGGGAGGAGAAAATCAACAGACCTTTCAAGCCGACATCGATATCAGCGAAGTCGGAGACCTTGCCCTAAAAGGGACATTCGACCTCAATTCCCCTCCCTCACCTTATCGTTTTGCTTACTATATGCTCTACAATGCACCGCCGCCTATCGCCGTGAACCCTCCCTCAATTGCCGCAGCAACGCTTGTCTATACAGATGAATCATTTATGAACCACTTGTTTACCTCTCTCGCTAAAACCTTCAATGAAGCACCGATGAATATCCAAGCCAATATGCATCATATTTTAACCGCCTATGCCGATGAGATGAACAATCCTGCTTTGTCTTCGGTTATTTATGAAATCGCAAAATTTGTAGCCAACCCGCGAACGCTGATAATGACCTTCACGCCCGCTTCTCCTTTTCGCCTTGAAGATATAATTAATTTTTTTAATTCCCAACGACAACTGAATACGATCCTTATTCACAATGTCGGCGCGTTATCGACAAAACAAAAAGCGGTTTTATTCAACCGATATGAAGCGGCGACTTCAGCGTCCTATACCGCTTTTTTTCAAAGAATTGGATTAAATATTTCAGCCAATGCATCCTCGTAGGGAGCAATCAAAACAAAAAGGATTCCGAAGGATCCTTTTTATTTTCATTAAGGCTAGTTTTATTATTGCTGTGGCACAACTGAAATTTCATTGCCAACTGCAAGTGTAGTGACCAAATTATTCGCTCCCAAGCTATTGTTTTCTAAATAGTTAGTACAGGAATGACCCCCGGCTGGACACTCGGCCAGTAAGTTGGCATTTGACGCATTGGTGACAGAACCCAATTGCGTAAAATTCCCAGCAACATACAAGTTTCCGCCAGCATCCGTTACCATAGCGTCGATGGATGGGCCGTTGTTACCTACAGCTGGAGCACTTGCTCCTGAGGAATCATCATCAAAGTAATTTTGGCAAGTTCCATTTGTGCATTTAGCAAGTAAAACGTTAGAACCGAGGGTTGATTGCGCCATTAAATTTCCAGGGGTTCCTATAGCTGAAAAATTTCCGCCAAGATATAGGTTACCATTATTGTCCATTGTCATAGCATTTATAAGGTTACCAAGAGCAATGGAAGGGCCCCATCCAAATCCGGTATAGCTTCCTTGACCAAAATAACTCTGGCACGTTCCGCTTGGATTCGCTCCATTGTTGTTGGTACATTTTGCAAGCACAGTTCCGACCGCTGCACTGGCATTTCCCAAGTTAGAAAAGTAACCACTTAAATACAAACTACCATTACCATCTAAAAGCATATTAACAATCGCCCCATTTGCTCCAACCGAATTGTTAGAACCAAAATAATTGTAGCAACTTCCTTGCGCACATCGGGCAAGCAACCATTGTTGGGTATTATAGCTGTCCAGATTTCCTGCGGCTCCATTACCCAATTGACTGAAAACCCCTCCTACATACATATCTCCATTAGATTGATCGGAGACTATATCACTGATAGAGCCACCCGTGAGATCATTTTGTGAATTAAGTGATGTGGGACCCATAGAACTACCGGTACCAAAATAATTCTGACAAACGCCGTTTGTACATTGTGCTAAAAGTCCGCCTGGTGATGCACTTGCTCCTCCTAGGGTGCTGAGATTGCTCGCGCCTCCGACATATAAATTTTCAGCGCTGTCAAAAGCAAGGGCATTGGGATAACTATTCGCTCCTGAGCTATTATAATCACCACTTAAATAATTTTGACATGTTCCATAAGCGCATTTAGCAATTAAGTTGCCATTGACAGCAGTGATGCTTCCTAGGCTAGAAAATGATCCTGTTACATACACATTTCCTGTGGAATCGACCGCAATTTTTGTGAATCCATTTAAATAAGTAGGACCTGTTGCACCTGAAACGCTATTATTAAAATAATTTTCACAACTGCCATTATTGCACTTAGCCAGTAACCAAGCATCGGAAGCAGATGTAGCGTTTCCAAGTGTGCTGAAAAGTCCGCCAGCATATAAATAAGTAGTATTGGTTAAGTTAAAATTTTGAGTGGTCGTGCTGGTCACACTATTTGTCGTACCGCTTGAGTTGGTTATGTTTTTGGCAGAAGTAGCCGTTATTGAAAGTGTAGCTGTACTGGGTGCGTTGGCAGGACTTCCGGGCTTACCTTTTAGAACAATAATACATTGCCCGCCGCTTGCCAGCGTATTTACCTGATATAAATTTGAATTGGCACTCGTTGCACATTGGCTATACGCACCATAGTACGGGTCGTTTTGTTGATTGCTGTGATTAATAATTTTAAAATCACTACCTTTTAGCTTAGAGATATTATTAATGCTCGCGCTGGAATTAGAACTGGGATTTTGCAAAGAAATAACAGAATAGCGTGGACCGTTCGTTTTAGAAGTGTAATAAGCGCTATTAAGGGGTTGAACACTCATCGCAACATGCGCGGCATTCGAGCTATTATTATTGCTAGCAGGACACCCACTCAATATAAGAGAACAAGCACCTGCCAAAATAAGACTACTGCGTCTTGAAAAGTTCATGGTTAAATAATCCTTAAAGTTTAATGGTTAATAAAATTTAAATACCAAACTTATAGAATGGTATTTTCTTGACACTTTAAAAATTATAACACTAAAAATTAATTTATGTCAACTTATTTAGTTGAGTTAATTAAATATTATTAATATAATTCCTATTTTAATTTATTAATCATTAGTAAAATTACGATTTAAAGCAGGTATTCTAGCACAATATGAGGCCAGACTGGCCCACTTAAGCGCTTTCAGCCATTTTAAAGACAATGACTTTAAAGCGAATGGTGGGCTAAGATATTTTCAAAATCCGAAATTATTTTGCTTTAAATCACACCCTCAGGTGAACCATCTAGTTTTGCCGAAAGATCGATCTGACCGGAGCGGGAAATCTCTCTGATTTTGGATTCAATTTCGCTGGCAACAGCAGGATTATCCTTGAGATATTGACGTACGTTTTCTTTACCTTGACCAATCTTACTGCCTTGATAGGCATACCAGGCGCCTGATTTTTCGATGAACTCTAATTTCACACCCCAGTCAATGATTTCGCCGACTCGGCTGATTCCTTCGCCGTATAGGATATCAAACTCAGCTTGCTTGAAAGGCGGGGCGACTTTATTTTTAACGACTTTGACGCGGGTTTCACTGCCCACCACTTCTTCACCTACTTTAATGGCGCCGGTTCTGCGGATATCGAGACGAACGGAGGCATAAAATTTTAAGGCATTTCCCCCGGTCGTGGTTTCAGGGTTTCCGAACATGACTCCGATTTTCATTCTGATCTGATTGATAAAGACGACGAGGGTATTCGAACGCTTGATATTCGCGGTGAGCTTACGTAAAGCTTGAGACATCAAACGCGCCTGGAGCCCCATATGCGAATCCCCCATCTCTCCTTCGATTTCTGCTTTCGGCGTTAAAGCAGCAACGGAGTCCACCACCACAATATCAACGGCGCCTGAGCGCACGAGCATATCCGCAATTTCTAAAGCTTGCTCGCCAGTATCCGGTTGAGAGACCATGAGTTCCTCCACATTGACGCCAATTTTGCGAGCATAACCCAAATCCAGCGCGTGTTCCGCGTCGATGAAGGCCGCAACACCGCCCAACTTTTGGGCTTGGGCAATGACTTCTAAAGTCAGCGTCGTTTTACCCGAAGACTCCGGACCATAAATTTCGACAATCCGCCCACGCGGCAAGCCCCCGATTCCGAGCGCGAGATCCAGCCCCAGGGACCCTGTCGGAATCGCTTGGATATCTTCGACATCTTGCTTATCCCCCAGGATCATGACTGAGCCTTTCCCAAATTGTTTTTCAATTTGTGAGAGCGCTGCGGCTAGCGCTTTTTTCTTTTGATCATCCATTCTTCTCTCCGTTCGCTGACTTGTTTGAATTATATATTATTGGCTATTGCCTGTACAATCTGATCTTGCACCGCACGAGCGGCGTTAAAATTACGGTGTACGCCGTTCATCATAATGGCAAATGTAATCGTGGGTTTTCCGGGAAGGGCCAAATATCCCGATAGCGTTGAAACGCCGTTTATCGTACCTGTTTTGCCATACACATGTCCAGCCAAACCATTGGTGGTCAAACGATACGAAAGGGTACCGACCTGCCCTGAAATAGCAAGACTTTGCATAAACGTATTAATGAGCTGCGGCTGCCCATACATATAATTGTAAACCTGCACGAGCTCCTTCGGTGAAATGAGGTTATACACGGATTCGCCAGAACCGTCTTCCAGATAAGGCGGACTGAAGCTACTGCCTATTCGTGAGGCGAGGATCGATGCGATGGCATTGGCTCCTGCCTTATAGGTGCCGACACCATAATATTCCTGACCAAGCAGCTTCGTCACCGCGCCCGCATACACATTATCAGAATGCTTTAACATGTAAGCGAGTAAAGTTTGTAAGGAATCAGAACTATGGCTCGCAAGCACGCGCGCTTTGCCCGGCGCTTTTCCTTCTGCTTGCACACTTCCGTTGACTGCAATTCCGGCTTTTGAAAGCGCGACCTGCACCACCTGGCGGGCATAACTCTGCGGATTTTTAATCGCAAAAGCGAAGCCCCAATCTGCACGGGCGGGCAGGCATCCCTGCAACAAAATGGCGTTATTGGTCGTGATGGTGGGTTGGAATACACAGGTTCTTAATTCTTTTTGACCCACAAGCGCCAAATGATTCACAACCGGAAAATTAGTGGTATATTGCCTGACAACAGGCGTCCGACCTTTCTTATTTTTAACGACTTGCAACGCCATACAATTTTCGTTAATGATGGCGCCCGCCACGGGAGCGGCATAACAATAAGCAAGATCATCCTGCGGCCAGCCCAAGCCATAATAAGGCCCTGAAAAAACAGTCTGATCAATGATCACATTCCCATGAATGCTCGTAATCCCGGCGGCTCTCACGGCTTTAAAGAGCGTATAAACATCTTGTGTGGTTAAAGTGGGGTCGCCGCTAAACACCACATAGACATTGCCGGTTAATACATTTTTCTGTACTTTCCCGGTGGTTACGACACTTGTCACAAAATGATAATTCGGGCCTAAATACAAAAACGCGGCGGAAGACGTCATCACCTTCGTATTACTGGCAGGCGTCATCGGCGTGTTGCCATTATAGCTATACAACAGTTTTCCTGTAGCGGCATTCGTCACGTAGGCTCCGATCTGCATCGCGCCGCTTTGATTATTAATCAAACTATTAATTTTCGAGCTTAAACTCGCTTGCGCCACCGCGCAAAACAAACAAAATCCGGCAAAGAAAATTTTTCTGAAAAAAGACATTATTAAGGACAGCCACCACTCATTAACGACCGGCGCATGGTAACGGAAAAGCGGAGGGTCGTGCAAGGCGTGTACTTCATGATGTATATCTGGAGAACTAAATGTCAGAAAAGACATTTAGTTCCGGCGTTGTTGCATAAGTCGCAAAATAATCAGTTGTAATAATTTCGTACATATGCTATTTTAGCCTGTTGCAAAATTAGCTCAATAATGGAAAAAATGCCCTACAAATACCCTGCAAGCAAAGGCTGGAATGTACCAAAGC